>CAZIHY010000037.1:0-19416 GCA_964539115.1 uncultured Oscillospiraceae bacterium | reverse complement strand
CCGCAATTACGCTGTTGATCTGCACCTGTTGCTGTTCGCAGCGTATAGAACTATCCAAAACGTGGGTCTATCCATCATATGCCACCTGAATATAAAAAGCCCGCCTTGTCAATTGACAACCCGGGCTTCACTTTGTATAATAAAAGTAGAAAAAGGGCGCTGTTACATGATGGCTAGCCCCAAGTTAAGCTAAAATGAAAAACATAGCCGCTCGGATTCCGCCGGGCGGCTAATATGCTTTTGTGGGCAATATGTACAGCACCAGAACGATGCTGAAAGATTTTTATTTTCTATGACATTCTAAAACAGCCTCTTACTTTTGCCGAGCCGACGGCCATAGCGAGGTAAAGTGAATTAAAATCGGTTTAATCGACACAAAATGTCTGAATACGACCTGTTCTTCCATGCAAAAACAGAAATTTGTCAATCAAATCCCATGAAATTACTTTATCCTTAAAATGAATATATATTTAATATATATTTAAGGAGGAAATTTTATGGATTTCGTAGAAAAGTGCAACAACTTCTTTAAGAATCTGGAAACCATCCAGCACATCACAACAGGCAGCTTGTCTAAATTCGCAGATTCGATCAACGTTCCGTATTCCACACTGCAATCCGCCATGAACCGCCGCAACACGACGCTCTATACAGCGCTCCGTATCGCCGAAGGCCTCAACGCCCCATTAAACACATTAACTGACAAACTTATTACCACGATGCCTATTACGCAAGATCAGATCGCTCTGGTTTCCGCCTTCCTCAAAATCTTTAAATGGTTTGACGCGCTGTCGGTTGAAGACCAGAAAACCGTCATTTATCACACTGGTTCCATTCTTGAAATACTGACAAAATGAAATGTCTCCCCTGCAAAACTTCCCACAAGCTCAAAGCTCCCCAGCTGTCACCTGCTGCCGCATAACACTATCAAACGATCAGCGCTTTATGGGTATACTAAGAAGCAAGACAGCTATTCCCCTACTTTATTTACAGGAGTGCAGATCATGAAGAAGTCAAAGCTGACCCTGAATGAATCCGTTACTATCGCCAGCATGCTTTTCGGCATGTTTTTTGGGGCGGGCAACCTCATTTTCCCCATCTATATGGGCCAGCTCGCGGGAAACCATGTATGGCTCGCACTGGCCGGCTTTCTTATAACCGGCGTTGGTCTTCCGCTCTTGGGAGTCGCTGCGCTCGGCGTCAGCCGCAGCAGCGGCCTTGTCGAAATGTCCGGCCACATCGGCAAACCATACAGCTTCTTCTTCACCTGCGCGCTCTATCTTACGATCGGCCCGTTCTTCGCCATCCCGAGATGTGCGACTACGCCGTTCTCCATCGGCGTTACACCACTTCTGGGCGAGGGCCAGGGTGAAGCGCTGCCCCTGACGGTCTTCACTCTGGCCTTTTTTGCCGTTGTTCTGTTCTTCTCACTGCGGCCAAACGGCATACTGACATGGATCGGAAAGATCCTCAACCCGATATTTCTTGCCGTTCTAAGTATAATCGTTGTTCGGGCTCTTATCTCCCCGCTCGGGGCGGTAAGCGAGATAGTCCCTGACGAAAGTTATGCAAGCGGAGCATTTTTTACGGGATTTCTGGAGGGCTATAACACGATGGACGCATTGGCAAGCCTTGCTTTCGGTATAGTCGTTGTCAGCGTCATACATGAGCTCGGCATTGAGGAGCCATCCGCTGTAGCCTCGAACACCATACGATCCGGTATCTACAGCTGTATCATCATGGCGGTCATCTATGCAGCAGTGGCTATCGTCGGGGCACAGAGCCGCGGTCTCTTCCCCGTCAGTGCTAACGGCGGCGAGGCTTTGTCGATCATCGTGCTGCACTATTTCGGAACCGCGGGTTCTATTATTCTCACAGTGCTCGTGGTTTTTGCCTGTCTAAAAACCGCTGTGGGCCTTACCACGAGCTGTTCAGACGCTTTTGTTGTCATGTTCCCAAACGGACCTTCTTACAAAACTTGGGCCACCATATTCTGCAGTATGTCCTGCCTTGTTGCAAACCTCGGACTCAGCGCGATCATCGTCTATTCTCTCCCAGTACTCATGCTGCTTTACCCACTGGCTATAACGCTTATTCTGCTTTCGTTGTTTGGAAAGCTTTGCAGCTTTGACCCGACCGTTTTCCGATTTGTGACCAGCTTTACACTTGCCGCTGCGGTTTTCGATTTCTTTCACGCGCTGCCGGCAGGAATACAGGCGGCACTGCATTTGGACAGCGCGGTATCTGCTGTTTACAACATCCTTCCCTTTGCAAAGCTCGGGCTCGGCTGGCTCTGTCCCGCCGCCCTGGGACTTGCTGTCGGGCTTATTCTTCATCTCATGAGGAAAGCAAAGAATACTTGATCCGACCAAACAAAAACGAGAACCGGCACGGTTTTTGACCGTGCCGGTTCTTATTCCTGTCATCTCCAAAGCAGGAGTGTTTTCTGTCAATTTCAGCAGACTTTGACTATCCAGCCGCGGGTATCCTCGATCTTGCCCCACTGGATACCTGTCAGTGTGTCGTAAAGGCGCTGTGTGACTTCGCCGATCTGGAAATTCGTCACGGTGTAGTCCTTGCCCTTGTACTCGATCTGTCCGACGGGGGATACGACTGCTGCGGTGCCGGTGCCCCAGGCTTCCTCGAGCTTTCCATTCTCGGCCGCCTCGATCAGCTCGTCGATCGATATCTTGCGCTCCTCGACCTCAAAGCCCCAGCTTCTCGCAAGCTCAAGGCAGCTCTTGCGGGTGATTCCGGGCAGGACGCTGCCGGTCAGAGCGGGAGTTACGATCTTGCCGTCTATCTTGAACATGATGTTCATGCTGCCGACTTCCTCAATATACTTGCGCTCAACACCGTCGAGCCAGAGCACCTGCGAAAAGCCCTTCTGCTCCGCACGCTCGCCCGCGCGGATGGAAGCAGCATAGTTGCCTCCGCACTTTGCAAAACCGGTGCCGCCGCGGACGGCGCGGACGTCCTCATCCTCGATCATGATCTTGACGGGATTGACGCCCTCGGCATAGTAGCTGCCGACAGGGCTGGTTATGATGCTGAAAATATATGTATGCGAGGCATGAACACCGACATGCGGGTCCGTTGCGATGACAAACGGGCGGATATACAGCGAGGTATAGGGCTCGCTCGGCACCCAGTCCGCGTCGATCTCAACAAGCTTTTTCAATGCCTCAAGGAAAATGTCCTCCGGGATCCTGGGGATGCACATTCTGTCCGCTGAATTGTTCATGCGGGCAATGTTCTCCGTCGGTCTGAAAAGCTGGATGCTTCCATCGTCCGTGCGGTAGGCCTTCATGCCCTCAAAGATCTCCTGCGCATAATGGAAAACCATAGCGGACGGCTCAAGTTCGAACGGGCCGTAGGGTACAATGCGCGGATCGTGCCAGCCCTTCTCGGTGTCATAGTTCATAAGGAACATATGGTCAGCAAAATATGTGCCGAAAGGTATTCCGTTAACGTCCGGTTTTGCCTTCGGGGTCGTAGTTTTTGTGACGCTTATTTCCATGGTATTACCCCTTCCGTAATAATCGTTAAAGCCATATTATCACATAAAATCTAAAAATCAAGCGGTTTTCCTCTTTGCTTCGCTAATTTCTAAAATCTGCATGGGTTTGTCCGCTATTGTTCCCCCCTCTATTGACAAAGACACATATATGCGTTATTATTATGTCACGCGATATATCGCGATACATAATAGTCATCACGAAAGGGAGTGAACATATGTCCGACAGCCAGCCCATGACCGAGGCTATGTTCTACATCCTGCTTTCATTGCTGCATCCATGCCATGGCTATGGCATAATGCAGCGGATAATCGACCTGTCCGGAGGGAGGATCAATATGGGCCCCGGCACGCTCTACGGCGTTCTGACCCGCATGAAGAAAGAGGGTTATATCGTTCTGGACACGGAAGATGGAAGACGAAAGACATATTCGATAACCGAGACGGGCAAAAAGGCCCTGCGAGATGAATACGCAAGGCTCAAGCTCATGGTGAGCGACGGCGCCGCTTTGGAGGATGAACGATGAAGATAAGGTACAGGCTGCACCCACAGGAATACGCCATAGGTGAATGTGAAAAGCTGTATTCGGACATGGCTTCACGCGGCTGGCTCCTTGAAAAACGCGGCTCATATTTTAGCCGCTTCCGACGCGGTGAACCGGAAAACCGGCTATACCGCATCGAACTGTCATCCCCGGCTTTTCTGGATGACAACGACTTACCGCAGGAACAAATAGCGCTGTATGAAGACTGTGGCTGGGAGTATGTCTCAGGCAGCGGTTTTGTGCATGTTTTCACAGCGCCGGAGGGAAGCGGCGCCCCGGAGATACACACCGACCCTCGCAGTCAGGCCGGAACGCTGAAGCCTCTCAGGCGCAGCTATATCACATGCTGGATAGTGATCCTCTTCGCGCTTGGCTTCAATCTGCTCATGGCCTGCGCATTTTCAGGCTCCGTTGGAGATACTCTTATCCGTTGGGGAGCAGACCTCGCTCTGGGCTTTTTCCGCGTGACCTCGCTCAGTCTGTTCTATCTGGTCTTTCTGATCCTTGCTGTTTTGACCCTTATCTACTCCGCCGTCCGGACGAGACTGTTATACAAAAGTCTGAAAAAAGGAACACCGCTCGACCACTCTCCTTCATCCAAACGCCGTATATACAAGGGGATATGCGCTGCGCTGTCCGCGCTGTGCCTTATTTTCCTGCTGCTGACCGCCTTTCAGCTTATAACCGTCAAAAAATACGATATGCCCGCCGTCTCCGACGGGCCGTATATAACCCTCTCGGACATGGGCATTTCAGGTGAGCGTACCAAAAACCAGTTTGACAGCTCGGAGAGCTCCGTCGAGGTTACGCGGTCCCTGATGTGTACATACTATGACACACGCGAATTTGTGGACGGCAAGTGGATGTACCAGGACGTCTATGTTCTTCGCTCCGCCGCCCTCGCCGAAAAACTTGCCGGACACATAATGTACGACTGCACCTTCGCCGATAGCCCGGAGGCCTTTTCCGCTGTTGAAATCGATGGTCTGGACAGCGCATGGCAATGCGGCCTGGAGTTTATCTGCATCCGCGGAGGAACGGTATGGTACGTCACCTGCGCCTCCTTCGACGATGACGAGCTGTTCCCGCTCGAGGCTATCGCCGCCTCCTTATAAAAAATATAAAGCTCCCTCATATGAGGGAGCTTTATGCCGTTTTAATGTTCTTTACACGTCCATTCCGATACCGTCAGCTTCCAGACTGAAACGATCTCAACGGCTTTTTCGTCAAATGTCCATGGGCCGGGGCCGTAATGATCCATGATGCGCTCAAGCGCACGGAGTTTCTCATCCGGCGCAGTAATGCGCGAGATCCTGCCCTTGCCGATGACGCTTTGGTACAGAAAGGAGTATTGGCAGGCCTTTTCGCCCATGACAAGCTCATGCTTCGTGTCCATCTCAAAGCCGGCGTTGGGGTTTACTCTTATAAGATCCGCCTTTTTGCCCTCACCCGCGCCATGGAAATACAGCTCGAGCATGCCATTTTCATAGCTGAAGCCAAAATTGACCGGCACAACATAGACGCCGTCTCCGTCACGGAGCCCTATACGGCAGCAATCGCAGCTTTCAAGTATTTTCAGCTTCGCATCTCCGGTTATCTCTCTGTCGGTCCTCCTCATGTTAAAACCTCCGTAACAGTTTTTTTACAAATATAGCACGTCTGCAAAGGGCTGGCAACGGTTGTTTAATTGATCCAATTGGTGTATAATATTTTTAAAATTAATTATGTTTCCCGGAGGTGCGGCATGGAAAATTTCCTTAATATCGCTTTTTCCCTGTCGCGCTATATTCTGCCGCTGCTGGCGCTGTGGGTCGTGGCGCGTTGTGCGCGATCGATGCTGCGCGAGCGGTATGAGCCGGAGACCTGGGGCTATCTCGGACTTCCGGACGGCGGCAACGCCCCGCTACGGCACTGGGAGATACTTATCGGCCGATCGCGCTATTCCGACGTTGTGCTGGAAGACGAAGAGGCTGCGCGCAGCCACGCCTCTCTTATACGCTCTGAGGACGGCCAGTGGCGGCTCTATGATCTTGACAAGGGCGGTATTACCCTGTATAACGGCTATGCAGTCCCACCGGAGGGCGTCATTCTGCGCGACGGCGACGATTTCACGCTGGGACAGACGGGCCTTCGATTTATCGATCTGACCGAAGAAGAACGCGCAATACTGGCGCAGCGCCGCACAAAACCCGGCAGGATCATAAGGCCGGGCGCGACACTGCTTATTCTGACGGTTTTCCAGGCAATCCTCGCGCTTGGGCTCGCTTTCAACTCGGAGGCGGAACACGTCCCTCTGATCGCCATGGCCTTCGGAGCTCTGGCTCTGATACAGTGGTGCTATTACCTTATAATGCGCTCAATACGCCGCACCGGATTTGAGGTCGAAACGCTCGCCTTTTTCCTCTCTTCCATAGGTTTTTGTGTAGCCGCATCGTCCATCCCCGACGAAATGATAAAACAGGTCATGTTGACCTGTGGCGGGGTCGCGGGCTTTATCCTTCTCGGCTGGTGGCTGCGCGACCTGCACAGGGCAAAATCCATGCGCTGGCCCGTAGCCTGCGCCGCGCTGGTATTTCTGGCTATAAACCTCATTCTGAGCAGGGTCACATATGGAGCCCGCAACTGGATACAGATCGGTTCCTTCACGATACAGCCCTCTGAATTCGTAAAGGTAGCATATATCTATGCGGGCGCCGCGACGCTTGACAGGCTCTTCATGCAGCGCAACCTGTTTCTGTATATCGGCTTTTCCGCCGCCTGCGTGGGCGCTCTGGCGCTTATGGGCGATTTCGGCGCGGCCCTTATCTTCTTTGCGACCTTTCTTGTTATCTCTTTTCTGCGCTCTGGTAACCTTGCAACCGTATTTCTCGCCGTGACCGCCGCGGTGCTCGCATGTATGCTCATGCTGACGGTCAAACCCTATATCGCACAGCGTTTTGCGACCTGGGGTCACGTCTGGGAATACGCCTATGACGAGGGTTTCCAACAGACGAGGACGCTTTCCGCGGCCGCTTCCGGCGGACTGTTCGGCCAGGGCGCCGGCGCTGGCTGGCTTAAGGGCGTTTTCGCTGCGAACACCGACCTGGTTTTCGGAATGGTCTGCGAGGAACTTGGTTTCATTATCGCCGTTCTGTGCGTTCTCACAGTCGTCGTTCTCGCGGTCTTCACCGTCAAGAATGCCTCGCAGGGGCGCAGCTCGTTTTACGTTATAGCGGGGTGTGCGGCCATCAGCATGATGATGGTCCAGCTGGCCCTTAATGTATTCGGCTCCGTAGATCTGCTTCCGCTTACCGGCGTCACCTTTCCCTTTGTCTCTGTCGGCGGCTCCAGTCTCATCTCCTGCTGGGCTATGCTCGCCTTCGTCAAGGCTACTGACACGCGCAGAAGCGCAAGTTTTATTGTAAAGCCGCTGGAGGCATACCGTGAGGCCCCCGCCGATGACCCTTATGACTATGAGTCCGCAGACGAGGAGTTGGAAGACGAAGAGCTTGAGTATCTCGAGGAGGAAGAGCCATGAAAAAGGTCAAACGGCGAGCAGGCGCTGCCCTTCTCATTGCCCTCCTGCTTCTTGCCGGACTTGGCGTTTTCGCCGTAAAACTCTTCAAAAACGGCGCGGAATGGGCAATGTTCCGCGCAAACCAGAGCATTTATACAGACGGACTGCTCTCTGCCGGTACGCTCACTGACAGGAACGGGACAGTTCTGGCGCATGCGGGAAACGGCGTTTACTACTACGCTGACGACGCACTTACGCGCATGTCAGTCCTGCACGTCACGGGCGACTATTCCGGCAATATCGGCACGGGGGCTGTCAACGTCTTTTCCGACAGGCTGGCGGGATACAGCTTCGTCAACGGGACATACAGCGCCGATGGAAGCGGAGGCAAGGTCGAACTCACTATCGACGCCGGCCTGTGCCAAACCGCATACAGCGCGCTTTCCGGCAGACGCGGCGCCGTCCTCCTCTCCGACTATACGACGGGAGAGATCCTTTGCATGGTCAGTTCCCCCAGCTATGACCCTAACACGAACCCAAATTTCGACGATCCTTCTTATGAAGGAGTTTTTCTCAACCGCACTATCAGCTCCGTTTATACTCCCGGTTCCGTATTCAAGCTCGTGACGCTCGCCACCGCGATCGACAACATCTCCGACCTGTCTGACCGGAGCTTTTACTGCGGCGGCAGCGTCACAGTCGGCGGCAGCGTGGTCACCTGCACAGGATGGCACGGATACCAGACAATTGAACAGGCGCTTGCCAACTCCTGCAATTGTGCATTTGCGGAGATAGCGCTCGAGCTCGGGAGCGAAAAGATCATAAGCTATGCCGGCGAGTTAGGCATCACGAGCAGCCATGATCTCAACGGTATCACGACCGCCGCAGGAAGCGTCGAACCGGCCGAAGAGGGTTCATCCGACCTTGCGTGGCTCGGTATAGGACAGTACACCGACCTTGTCTCCCCCTTCGCAATGCTGCGCTGCGTCTCCGCGATAGCAAACGGCGGGACTTGTGTTGAGCCTACTCTCCTGCCGGGCGAGAGTTCCGGCGAGACGCGCCTTATGAAAGTCACTACGGCGTCAAAAATCGCCTCGATGATGAACTACAACGTAGAATATTCATATGGTACATGGAATTTCCCAGGACTTGACGTCTCCGCCAAGTCCGGCACGGCGGAAACCGGCAACGGAACCTCTCATGCATGGTTCGTCGGTTTTCTCAACGATAAAGAACACCCTTACGCTTTTGTCGTCGTCGTTGAAAACGGCGGCGGCGGGCTTGCAAACGCAGGCCCCGTGGCCAACGCAGTCCTCCAGAAGGCTGTCAAATAAGGAGAATATCAATGAAATCAACGGTCAAAAAGTATCTCTGGGCCATTTATCTGCCCCTGTCTGTCATTTACAGCGAGCTTATCATGCAGTTGTGGTGCTTCCATGCCATCAACGCAAAGGGCGCAATGTACGCCTCGCTTTTCGGCTCGGCGGCCGCCTGCCTCGCTCTTGTCATCTGCCTGATAAAGCCTGGCAATTTCTTCCGGAAGATGCACGGCGTCGTGCTGTTTCTCGCCTTCCTGCTCTACGGGACGCAGGCCGTCTACTTCCGCATATTCAAAGCCTTTCTCTCCTTGACCTCCGTCGATCAGGTCGGAACGGTGCTGGAAAATTTCTGGCGCGAGGCGCTGACAGGAATTTTCCGCTCCAGCCTGATGCTCGTCCTGCTCTTTCTGCCGACACTATTCTGGCTTATTTTCGGCAAGAAGCTTCAGCCCGACAAGGAAACGATGGTTCGCCCGCGGGCGGTATATGCCCTGCTGTTTCTTGCATTTCAGGTGACGGCTACTGCACTCGCTTCGTCCGACACCTCCGGCGTTATGTCCGTATCCTACCTGTACTCTCAATCATATGTTCCGGAGCTTTCCGTCCGGTATTTCGGATGCATAACCAACCTCAAACAGGACCTGCTGTCTTTGCCTGACGATGGTCTGGCGCAGACTATACTCGAGATAGATCAGAAGCTGGATACTTACAACGATCCGGATTCTTCGGACATCTCAGTTTCCCCCGAGCCCATTAAGGATCCGGAACCTGTACAGGAACCAGAAGACGTCGAATATGGTCCACACATACTCGAAATTGACTTCGACAGCCTGATCGAAAACGAGACTGACTCTGTCATCAAGGACATCCATGAGTTTTTCTCCGAGGCTGAACCCTCTTATGAAAACGAATATACTGGCCTTTGGGAGGGCAAAAACCTCATCTGGATAGTGGCTGAGGGCTTCTCGACCTGGGCGATCGACGAGACGCTCACGCCGACGCTTTATAAGCTTGCAAACTCCGGCTTCGTTTTTGAAAACTACTACAACCCGCTATGGTATGTTTCCACCAGCGACGGCGAGTTCACAACGCTTTTGTCGCTGCTGCCGCGCTCCGGCGTTTGGAGCATGTCCAGATCCTCAGATAATCTCATGCCCTTCGGCATGGGAAACATCCTTTCAAAATACGGCTATACATGCTCTGCTTTCCACAACGGCTGGTTGAACTATTACGACCGCAATCTGAGCCATCCGAACCTTGGCTATGACTTCAAGGCGCGCGGCGGCGGGCTTGAGGTCAGCGACGTCTGGCCGCCATCAGACCTCGAGATGATACAAAACTCGATCCCGATGTATATCGACTCCCAGCCCTTCCACACATATTACATGACCATCAGCGGCCATATGTACTATACCTTTACAGGAAACATGCAGGCAGCGAAACACCAGGAGGAAGTCGAGGACCTGCCATATTCCTCCAACTGCCGCGCATATGTCGCCTGCAACATGGAGCTTGACCTCGCCATTGAGGAACTTATAAATCAGCTTGACGAGGCGGGGATACTCGAAAACACCGCGATCGTCCTCTCCGGCGACCATTATCCCTATGCTCTTGAATACAGCGAGATTGACGAGCTCAATGGAGAGCAGGTCGAGCGTAACTTCGAACTCTACCACTCGACGCTGATCATGTGGTGCGCGGATATGGAGAAGCCAGTTTACGTCGAAAAGCCCTGCTATTCGCTGGACGTCATGCCGACCATCTGTAACCTCATGGGCGTCAGCTATGACTCCCGCCTCACTATGGGACGCGACATTCTCTCGGACAGCGAGCCGCTCATAATCTTCGGCAACCGCAGCTATATAACCGAAAAGGGCCGCTACAATGCCTCGACGGACGTTTTTACTCCGAACGACGAAAGCGAATGGGAAAGTGAAGATGAAATGAACGCCTACGCCCTCTCCGTCATGCAGCGTGTAAACGAGATGTTCGACGTGTCCAAAAACATAATAGACTATGACTATTACGCTAAGATTTTTAACGAAGGATAAAAGAGAAAGATGAAAGCATTTCCGCCCAGAGTCGGCGAGCCGCTGTTCACCCGAAAACAGCTGACCGCCCTTCTTATTCCGCTTATTATCGAGCAGGTGCTCTCCGCCACAATCGGCATAGCTGATACTGTCATGGTGGCGCAGGTCGGCGAACACGCCATGAGCGGCGTCGCGCTTGTGGACACAATCAATATACTGCTTATAAACATTTTCGCTGCGCTCTCAACGGGCGGAACAGTAATAACAGCGCAGTACATCGGCCAGAGAAAGACCGCCTCCGCGCGCGAATCCGCTTGTCAGGCAATGATCGTCACGATCGGCATCTCCGCTGTTGTGACGCTTGTCTGTCTCTGCTTCCGCGGCGGCATACTGCGCCTTATCTACGGCGCTGTCGATGAAAACGTGATGGAAAGCGCCCTCATCTATTTTCTGCTGACGGCAATTTCATATCCTTTCATGGCGTCGTTCAATACCTGCGCGGCCATCTTTCGCGCAGTCGGGGACGCGCAGCGCCCCATGGTGATCTCAATTGGTATGAACATTTTGAACGTTGTTGGAAATGCCGTTTTCATCTTTGCGTGCAATATGGGCGCGGCGGGTGCGGCGCTTGCAACGCTCATCTCCCGCATTGCCGGAGCCGCCGTTATTTTTGCCATGCTGTATTCTGACAGGCTGGAGGTCAATATCCGAGGTCTGTTCCCGCTTAAGCTGAATTTTCCGATGATAAAGAACATCCTTCGCATCGGAGTTCCGACGGGCTTCGAAAACGGTATATTCCAAATCGGCAAGGTGCTCGTGCAGAGCATCATAACCGGGTTCGGCACTGTCGGCATTGCCGCCGCCTCCGTCGCAAACAGCGTCGCCTCCTTCAGCGCCATGCCTGGCATGGCGATCGGCATCGGCCTTGTGACCGTCTCCGGACAGTGCGCCGGCGCACAGAAGTTTGACCAGGCCCGGCGATATACCGTCGGCTTTACAGCCGTCTCCGTTGTGATCGCGGGCGTGCTCAACATTCTGCTGTTTTTCTTCTGTGACCAGTGCATCGCTCTTTTTGACGTTACAAGCGAGACAGCGGCACTGTCCAAAGCGCTCATTTTCTCAACACTTATTGCAAACACTGTATTCTGGCCCCCCGCCTTTGTGCTTCCCAACGCCCTGCGCGCCGCAAGCGACGTCCGCTTTACGATGATCGTCGCGGTTGTGTCCATGTGGGTTTTCCGCGTGCTCCTCGGCTACATACTCGCGGTGCCTCTTGGCTTCGGCGTCCTGGGTGTGTGGTACGGCATGATCACTGACTGGATTGTGAGAACTGTCGCCTACGTCTGGCGCTATCTTTCCGGCAAATGGACGGAACACAAAGCACTCACCTGAAACGGATGAAAGACTTATGATAGATATTTCAGTTCAAAAACTTAAAAAATCCTTTGAAGTCGGCAAGGATCTTCTGGTTGACATCAGCTTTGAAGTAAACGCCGGCGAACGAATCGGCATACTCGGCCGCAACGGCTGCGGCAAGACGACGCTTTTCCGTCTGCTTACCGGTGAGCTCAGCGAAGACGAAGGCAGGATCGTCATACATTCCGGACGACGCATCGGCCTAATCTCCCAGATCCCGCGCTTTCCAAAGGGCTTTACGACCGAGGACGTGCTGAAAACTGCGCACGAAAGGCAATACCGCATCTCATCAAAGCTCGAAGAACTTGCGCAGCAAATGGCCGAGGATCCCTCGGATGAGATCATGCGCGAATACGACCGTCTTACCGCTGACTTCGAACGGCTGGGCGGTTACGACATTGATTTTGAGCGCGACAGGGTCGCAAACGGCCTTGACATCCCGCATGCCATGCGAGAGCAGCTCTTTGACAGCCTCTCTGGCGGCGAGAAAACGCGCGTCAACCTTGCTCGTCTTATCCTCGAGGATACCGACATTCTGCTGCTTGACGAGCCGACGAACCATCTCGACCTGCACGCAACGGAATGGCTGGAGGATTACCTTCTCAAATTCCGCGGCACCGTCCTCACAATAAGCCACGACCGCTATTTTCTTGACCGCATCGCCCAGCGCACGATCGAGATTGTGGACGGAAAATGCGAATTTTACAGCGGGAATTACAGCTTCTACGTTGAGGAAAAAGAGCGCCGCTATCAGGAAAAACTCCGCCAGTACGAAAAGGAGCAGGCCAAGATCGCCCAGCTTCAGGAGGCGGCCGACCGCATGAAGGTCTGGGCCTTTATGGGCAACGACAAGCAGTATAAGCGCGCTTTTGCGATGGAAAAACGCATTGAGCGTATCCGCACAACGGACAAACCCAAAAAAGACAAAACGATGAAGGTCCGATTTGCCGAACGTGAATTCCACGGCGATGAGGTTCTGGTCACTGAGGACTTGTCCAAAGCCTTTGGCGGCAAAACGCTGTTTGAGAATCTCAGCCTCGAGATAACCGGCGGCGAACGGGTCGCGCTCATCGGCGACAATGGAACGGGAAAGTCCACATTCATCAAACTAATAATGGGCGAAGAGACGCTGGACTCTGGCTATCTTTACCGCGGTCCTTCCGTCAAAACCGCATATCTTCCGCAGATTGCCCACTTCGATGACCCGAACCTTTCGCTTGTCGATACCGTCATATCAGAAGCACACTGTTCCCCACAGGCCGCACGCGACAGGCTCGGCGCCTTCATGTTCTACGGTGAAGACGTATTCAAGCCTGTCTGCACCCTCTCGGGCGGAGAACAGAGCCGTCTGCGCCTGTGCATACTCATGCGTGACGAGATAAATTTCCTCATTCTCGACGAGCCGACAAACCACCTTGATATCTCCAGCCGTGAATGGATAGAATCCTGCCTGTGTGATTATGGCGAAAGCCTTCTTTTCGTCTCCCACGACCGGTATTTCATAGACCGCTTTGCAACACGCATATGGCTGCTCGAAAACGGCACGATAACCGATTTCCGAGGGGGCTATAAGGAATTCCAGCAAAGCCGCGAGCGTCTGGAAAATCTGGAACGGGTAAAGAAGGCACAGGAAAAGAAAACTCAGAAAAAGGAAAAGCCCAAAAGCGCCCCCTCCCCTGAAAAGCAGCTGGCAAAACTCGAGAGGGAGATCGCAAAGGTAGAAGAGCAGCTTGCCGAATGCGACAGGCAGACCGAGGAGTTTTCATCCGATTATGAGAAGCTCATGGAGATCGAGGAGATCCGCGCGCAGCTCGACGAAAAACTTACCGGCCTGTATGAGCAGTGGGACTCGATTTCATAAGGAGCTCATAAAATGAAAAAATACCCTCTGGCGGTCCTCGCGGCTATTTGCCTCACAGCATCCGCCGTTTTCAAATTCGCCTTGATAGGATACTCCACGATGGCGTTATGCCTTCTCGGCCTTGCCCTGGTTCTGGGCTTTTATCAGCTTGCGGCGATAAAAAAGCTCAAAAAAACGGGCATCGCCATAGCTGTGCTGCTGCTCATCGGGCTTGTAGCGTTCACCGTGTTTGAAGTTCCAGTGATCTCCGCCTCCAGAGGCGACAAGGACCCCGAGGCTTCATATCTGATCGTCCTTGGCGCCGGAGTAAACGGCAGCACCCCCTCGCTTTCAATGGTAAACAGGCTCACCGCTGTAAAAACATATTTGGAGCAATATCCCGACGCCGTCGCTATCCTCTCCGGAGGCCAGGGACCAGACGAAGACATAACAGAGGCAGAGGCCATGTACACATGGCTGTCCGAGCACGGAATTGACAGCAGCCGCCTCATCCAGGAGGACAAAGCAACTTCCACCGAGGAAAACATCGCGTATTCCCTTGAGATCATAGCATCCCGCGGCGGCAACATTACAGGAGACGTTGCCATATGCTCAAGCGAATACCACCTCTGCCGGGCAAAATATCTCGCAGCAAAACAGGGCTGCGAGGTCCTGACTGTTCCCGCACGGACAAGTCGCTTCATACTCCGGATAAATTACTTTATCCGCGAGGCGTTCGGAATGGCATATTACAAAGTTTTTGATTAACAGAGCATAAAAAAACATCCCTTACCGCGGGTAAGGGATGTTTTTTGTTTCAGCTTATGCGGCAAGACGGGCAAGCACGGTCGCGCCCATCGCACGGTTGGCCGTGCCCGCAGGATCGAAAGCATTGTTGCCAACACCGTTCATTATGCCCTCGGAGACGCAGTAGGCAACGCCTGCCTCCGCCCAGCTCGCAATCTCGTCAGCGTCGGTGAAGGTGAGCTCGATCTCTACTGTGACCTCTTTGTCAAGGGTCTCATAACCATAGAGTATCTTCGCCATCTGCTGACGGGTCAGCGGCGTGTTCGGGGCAAATGTCCCATCGCCCATACCGTCGACGATCTTGTTGTCCTGGGCCCAAATGACCGCGTCGGCATACCAGGCTCCGTCAACGCAGTCGCTGAATATCTCGGAGACCTCGCCCTCGACCTCGGGAGAACCCGCAAGGCGGTAGAGCATAGTCACGAGCATTGCACGGCTCATGTTGGTGTTCGGCTCAAATGTCGTGTTGGTGACGCCGTTCATGAGGTTCTTCTGGTATACCGCGACAACGGCATCATAGAACCAGTCAGTAGTATTAACATCAGTGAACGGCTCTTCATCCGCGAACCTGATGCGGCCCTGAGTCTCAGCGTACTTCTCGCCTACAACTCCGCCCAGCTCATCAGTTATGTATTCCATGAGAGCAACATCCATGGCAATACCGGTGTCAACGACGCTGGAGATAGAAAAAGCGTAATAAGTATCACCGCCTGCGGCAACGAAATCATTAGTGACGACAATATAGGTCGCTTCGGGGTCAAACGCCTTTCCGTTTATGCTGTTGATCGTGACTCGGTTGATGCTCTTGGGTCCATAATAAGTGGAACCTGGATAGGTTTCCTCGTTCGCGTCATACTCTTTAGTCGTGTCTATCGTGAATTCGATGCCCGAGACCTGGGGGAATCCGCCGACAGCGGTCGGGGTGCAGTAGGTAGAAGCTTCGAGAGCCTCGAGCAGCACCTCGCCGGTAACGGTAACGTAAGCGACGGTGTTGCCAAAGGGCAGAACAGTGTTAATGTTGTTCTTGGTGATATCGCCCGCGCCGATAGATGCGCGTATTCCGCCGCCGTTGGTCAAGGCAACAACATTTTCCACAGGAACATCAAGACCGCCGTCCTTGGTTGCATACCAGAGAATAGCGTCGGTAACAAGGTCTCCGAGGTTGGTCTCCTCCGTACGGTTGCCGGGGTCTCTTTCGCCGTTGAGGTCAACCTCGCTCTTCGCAAAGACAGCTCCGTATTCGGCCTCGATCTCAGCTATGATCCTATCGGCAATAGCCTTGACCGCCGCATCCTCTTTCTCATATGCTGTGAGATCGACAAGATAATTGTCCTCGATTCCCTCAGCTCCAATAACTATGACGCCGACATTTGCAAGCGCCGTACCCGTGGACTGGATGGGCTCATTATCAGCCCCTTCCGTCATAACGGTATGGGAGTGTCCATCGATAATGAAGTCGATGCCGGTGGTATTGGCATAGAGGTCATAGGAACGGTTAGGCTCGGACTCGGCGTCAACACCAAGGTGTGCAACGCAGATAACGAGGTCACAGCCTTCATCATTCTTAAGGGTATCCGTCACAGTCTGAGCATACTCATAAAGCGCTTCCTCCGCGAGGAAGGTCACGCCCTGGATCTTAGCCGGATGGGCCTTGGTCGCGGTCTCAGGGGTCTCAAGCCCGAAGAAACCGATCTTCAGTCCGCCCGCGGTCTCGCCGACAAATGCAGGATCGAACGCGAGCTCACCATTGTAGTAGACATTGGACGATACCTCAAATTCCGCCTTCTCAAGTATGGTCTTGAGGTTCTCATATCCAAAGTCAAATTCATGGTTACCGAGAATGGCAAGGTCATACCCGACTGCGTTCATCAACTCAACGGCTGTGGCGCCCTGGGATGTACTGACATATGTGGTGCCCTGTATATAGTCGCCCGCATCTATCAGCACAACTTCAGCGCCCTTCTCTTCATACTCTGCTTTCAGAGCGGCTACTTTTGCATAACCTTCGATTGCACCGTGAACGTCGTTTGTATGCAGAATAACCGTCTTTCCTTCCAGCTCGCCCGGCGCGGCAAACGCCGATGTGCACAGGGCAAATACCAGTGCCAAAGCCAGAATAACAGATAGGAGTTTATTGCTTCTTTTCATGCTAACACCTCACAAACAAATTTGGAGCTTTGCCAGCCACAGTTTAGCATAAAAATATGTAGTTTTAAATCATTTTTACGTAATTTTACTTAAAAAAGCATTTACAATACAAAAAAGAGCAAATGCTCCGCTCTGCAGAGACATTTGCTCTCGTCACGCATTCAATTACAGCGATTTGACCGCTTCGTAGGCGCTCAGAATAGCGTCGCCGGCAAGTCCGGCTTTGACGCAGTCGCCAATCACCCTGACAACCGGAGCGCAGCCTTCAAAGGACGCCGCAGTATCTGGATCGGCGCACATACCGGAGGCGTTTATGAACGTGTCAGCCGGGATGAACTTTTCTCCGTCCTCACCCTCTATGACAACTCCTCCCTTTCTGATCTCCCGGCAGGCATATCCCTTATATATCTCGGGTTTGAGTTTGTCTAGCCAGATCAGATGCGTATCGGAACTGCCGTCGGCGGGCCGGCGGGGCTTCACCTTTCGCATCAGTTCCTTTGAGCGGCTTATAAGGACGACCTTTCTTCCTGCGTCCGCAAAGTGTATCGCGGCTTCGCATCCGCTCAGACCTCCGCCGATTATCGCGATAGTGCCCTGGACCTTTTCCGGCTCCAGATATGCGTCCACAGCTGTTATGAGGTTCGTGCCTGCCTCGATGGGAACAGGCAATTCCATCTGCTTTCCGCCGCATGCAACGATGACGGCGTCATATCCGCCGGCTTTTATGAGTTCCGGGTCCGCCCCGGTGTTCAGCTTTATTTCAATGCCCAGTTTGTTCAGGCGCTTTGCAACATTGTTTTTCAGGCGCATAACATCGGTCTTAAAGCGGTCGTGGTCGGTATAGTTTAGTATTCCGCCGAGGCGCTCCGTTTTTTCAAACAGCGTTACAGAGTGACCCGCGCGAGCTGCGAGCTCCGCCGCTTTCATTCCGCCAATGCCGCCTCCCACAACTGCGACACGCAAAGGCTTTTCCGCCTTTTCAACGCCCTTCTCCAGCAGCTCATACGGCCGCACGGCGCAGTGGTCATTGTCACGGCAGATAACGCAGCGCAGGCAGTTGTCTATCTCCTCAGGCTCGCCCCGCTCCGCCTTGCACGGGAAGTCAGGGTCAGCGATAATAAGCTGGCGCGCCATGATAACAAAGTCAGCCTTGCCATCACGTATAACGGCCTCGCACAGGTCCGGGTCGCTCATTGAGCCGACAACTCCGACTTTCATGTTCTTAACAGCCGCCTTTATGGCCGCAGCCGATTCCACGTTCAGCCCCATCGGGAAATAGGAGTTTGCGGTAACTCGGGTGTTGTATATAGGTTCGGTGTGCAGGCCTCCGCTGATATGAGCGATGTCAACAAGGCCGGGGTGCTTATCCAGCTCCTTAAAAAACTCAACGCTGTTGTCAAGTTCAACGACGCCGGGGATATATTTCTTATCAGTCAGAGGATTTATGTTCTCCTCAGCTGAGAAACGCATCTCGATTATAAAGTCCTCTCCCACAGCCTGACGGATACGCTCAAGCACCATTATCGGGAAACGTGCACGGTTTTCCATGCTTCCGCCGTACTTATCCGTGCGGGTGTTAAAGCGCGGGGAGATCCACTGACCAAAGATAAAGCCATGGCCGCTGTGCAGCGTGGCTCCGTCCAGCCCGCACTCCTTCGCCACACGGCAGCAGTGCGCAAAAGCGTCCGCCACCTCGTTCATGACGTCCTCGGTCATCTCGTTTACATGCTTGCCGTCGCTCGAATCCATGTTCAGCTTCTGGCTGGTGACTCCATCCCACGGCTCCGACATAGTCATCTCGACAGGACCGTATACCTTGGGGTATGTATAGGGCGTGCCGTCCGCGTGAACGGGCGCGGGAGGCTGCGGCATCATCTTTCTCATCTGTATCTGCGCCTCTGGCAGATTGTCATAATCGCGGGAATACATGCCCATGTGCCCGAAATGTACGAACGCAAGAGCTCCATATTTATGCATGGTCCCGGCAAAGCGGTTCATGCTATCTCGCAGTTCCTCTCCCGGTGCGTCGTCCGTGAAAAACCAGTAATGTGTGGACACAGCGCTGCCGTACTGGACATCATTTTCGCCGGTTACGATACGGGCGGCGCCGCCCTGCGCAATGCGTTCATACTCCGCTATGGTCTGGTCGCTCATCTTATATGGCGCGCCGGGGTCCATATTGCCGAGAGGCGCAAGGAGAATGCGGTTTTTGAAGGTCTTGCCGCGCACGGTTATCGGGGAAAACAGATTGGGATACATGAGTTCCGGCATTAATTTCACTCCTAACTGTATTATGTG
>CAZIHY010000036.1:13785-20141 GCA_964539115.1 uncultured Oscillospiraceae bacterium | reverse complement strand
TTAACACAATATATGGAGGGAAAAATGGCTAATAAATACAGGACTGATATGGCGGTCGAGCTAAACCGCATAAACAACCCGGATTCCAGCATCAAGGGCGTCACAATAGACGAGCAGGAGCGCGACGGCTTTCGCCTCACCTCGATAAGTATCGACAACGAGGAAGCGGCAGAAATATTATGTAAACCAGTCGGAGAATATATCACGCTCGAAGTCGGAGCTTTTTTGCGCCGGGAAGAAAATTCTTTCGAAAAAGCGGCAAATATTCTCGCTGACGAGCTGCGCGGACTGGCGGCACTCCCCGATGAAGGCGGCGTTTTAGTGGTAGGCCTTGGTAACCGGGCTATAACACCGGATGCCGTTGGGCCTGAGGTCGTCGACGGCATTCTTGTAACGCGGCATTTGCGCGAGCGCAGTCCGGAATATTTCGGTTCATTCCGCGAAGTGGCGGCATTTTGCAGCGGCGTTCTGGGAACGACCGGTCTGGAGAGTGCGGACATTATAAAGTCGATCGTGGATTTTATGCACCCGGCATGCGTCATAGCTGTCGACGCGCTTGCCGCTGTTGAGATCAGCAGGCTTTGCCGCACGGTGCAGCTCGCTGACAGCGGCGTAGTTCCGGGCTCCGGTATTGGAAACAGGCGCTCGGCGCTCAATTCTGATACACTGGGCGTTCCCGTCATCGGGCTCGGAGTGCCTACTGTTGTAGACGCGGCGACACTGGTGCGCAATTTTGTCCCGGACGCCGATGTTCCTGACAGTGTTGACGGCTCGGGTCTGATAGTAACGCCTAAGGATATAGATGCAAATGTTCATGATATATCACGCCTTATTGCATATGGCGTAAATCTCGCGCTGCACGACGGGCTGACAATCGCTGATGTAGACATGCTCATAGGCTGAATGTTTCACGTGAAACATTTATGTAGCATTTTCCGATGTTTCACGTGAAACAATTTCAAATATACGTTGAAAAACGCCGCAAAGACTGCTATAATCTTTCACAGATAAAAAACGGGAGAAAAGCTATGGGAAAGGTAATAGCAGTCGCCAACCAAAAGGGCGGCGTCGGCAAAACGACAACTTGCATAAACCTCGGAAGTGTGCTCAGCGGCCGCGGGAAACGGGTGCTATTCTGTGATATGGACCCGCAGGGCAACTGCACTTCCGGTTTGGGCGCGGACAAGGAGTCCAGTCCAAACATATATGATATACTTATAAACGGAGAGTCACCGGAATCAGCTATTATCAAAACAGCTTACGGCGATCTCATCTCCTCTAACACGCAGCTTTCTGGCGCCACTGTAGAACTGGTAGAGGTCAACGAACGCGAATACGTGCTCAAAAATGCGCTGGTTCAACTCAAAGACAGATATGATTTTATTCTTATTGATTGTCCGCCCTCTCTCGAATTGCTGACTATCAACGCTTTGGTCGCCGCAGACAGCGTAATGATTCCGGTGCAATGCGAATATTTTGCGCTCGAGGGCATAAAGGACCTTCTCACCACGATAGATATGACGCGGAAACGCCTTAACCCTTCGCTGGAGATCGAGGGAATCGTTATGACGATGCACGACAGCCGTCTGAAACTGTCTACTCAGGTGGTGGAAGAGGTACGAAAATACTTTGGAGATCAGGTCTATAAAGCTATGGTGCCGCGCAATGTGCGACTGAGTGAAGCGCCAAGCCACGGAAAGCCCGTTATTGCATACGACAGAATGTCCACGGGCTCACGCGCATACTACAAACTCGCCAGCGAACTGCTCTGGCGGGAGCGAAAAAAAGCAAAGAATTAATACCGGAGGTCAAATATGGCTGAAAAAGGTAAAAAAGGACTGGGAAGAGGAATGGGAGCACTTTTTGGCGAGGATACGTCAAGGTCCTCAGACAAAGACATTCAGACGCTGCCCATATCAAAGGTGGAACCGCGGCAGGATCAGCCGCGATCACACTTTGATGAAGATACCCTGGCAGAGCTTGCAGATTCTATAAGAACATACGGGTTGATACAGCCGATCACCGTGCGCAGGCTCAGTAACGGCTATTATCAGATAATCGCAGGCGAGCGGCGTTGGCGCGCAGCAAGACTGGCAGAGCTCAAAGAAGTGCCGGTTCGTGTAATTGAGGCGGACGATAGGCGCGCAATGGAGCTCGCGCTTGTTGAGAACCTGCAGAGAGAGGACCTTAACCCCATCGAAGAGGCAAAGGGTTTCAAGACACTCATGGACGAATACGGCATGACACAGGAGGAAGCGGCCGAAAGCGTCGGGAAGTCACGTCCTGCCGTTGCAAATTCTCTGCGCCTGCTCTCTCTTAGCCCCGAGGTCCTGAAGCTTGTCGAAGCCGGCGAGCTCGCAGCCGGGCACGCGAGGGCGCTTATTCCGATCAATTCCCCGGAAATACAGTTAGACGCGGCCAAAGCCATCATCGAGCAGGGGCTCTCTGTCCGTCAGACCGAAGCGCTCGCCGCAAAGCTGCAAAAACAGCCGGCTGCGCAGGAAATGCAGGAGGACGGCAAGGTCCGCGTAGATTACGCCAAAGAGGTCGAACGAACACTGGAAAATATACTCGGCCGAAAAGTTAGGCTGATAGACGGACGGAAAAAAGGCCGTATAGAGATCGAATTTTACGGCGGCGAGGACAGAGAAAAGCTCATAGCCAGGCTTAAAAGCCTGACTATTACCGAAAAAGAATAAATAATACCGATACTTAAATAAAAGAGGAAGATACACCATGCTGGACATCAAATTTGTAAGAGAAAATCCCGAAATAGTCAAGGAAAACATTAAAAAGAAATTTCAGGACGAAAAACTGCCCCTGGTCGACGAGGTAATTGAGCTTGACCGGCAGAACCGCGCCGCGATCGCCGAGGCAAGCGCCCTGCGCGCAAAGCGCAACAAACTCAGCAAGGAAAACGGCCCCCTATTCGGCAAGCTCAAAAAAGCCGAGGGCGAGGAAAAGGACAGGATCCAGGCACAGATAGACGCAAATATGGCAGAGGTCAAAGCAGATGACGAGCGTCTGGCCGAGCTCGAGCGTCTCGAGGGTGAGCTTGCCGGCAAAATCCATAAGATCATGCTTGTTATCCCCAACATCATTGATCCCAGCGTCCCTATCGGGCCGGATGACAGCTGTAATGTTGAGGTAGAGCGTTTCGGCGAGCCGGTTGTCCCCGAATTTGAGATACCCTATCACACCCAGATCATGGAGAGCCTGAACGGGATCGACATGGACGCGGCTGGCCGCGTTTCCGGCAGCGGATTTTATTATCTTATGGGCGATATCGCACGTCTGCATGAGGCAGTGCTAGCATATGCGCGCGACTTCATGATAAACAAAGGCTTTGTCTTCTGCATCCCGCCTTTTATGATACACGGCAATGTCGTCGAGGGCGTCATGAGCCAGACAGACATGGAGAGTATGATGTACAAAATCGAGGGCGAAGACCTCTACCTCATCGGCACGAGCGAGCACTCGATGATAGGCAAATTTATCGACCAGATAATTCCTGAGGAGACCCTGCCACAGACTCTGACGAGCTACAGCCCCTGTTTCCGCAAGGAAAAGGGCGCCCACGGCATCGAGGAGCGCGGCATTTACCGCATCCACCAGTTTGAAAAACAGGAAATGATCGTTGTCTGCAAACCCGAGGACAGCATGGATTGGTATGAAAAGATGTGGCGTTACAGCGTCGACCTGTTCCGCAGCATGGAGATACCTGTTCGCCAGCTTGAATGCTGCTCCGGCGATCTGGCTGACCTGAAGGTCAAGAGCTGCGACATCGAAGCATGGTCGCCGCGCCAGCAGAAATATTTTGAGGTCTGCTCCTGCTCCAACCTCGGCGACGCGCAGGCACGCCGCCTCAAAATGCGCGTCAAAGGCGCCGACGGCAAGATGTATTTGCCGCATACCCTAAACAACACCGTTGTCGCACCTCCGCGAATGCTGATCGCTTTCCTCGAGAACCACCTCCAGGCAGACGGCAGCGTTACGATTCCCGAAGTCCTCTGGCCCTATATGGGCGGAACAAAGGTTCTGTCCCCGAAAAAATAATTTCTGTCTATAAAAAACATGGGAGGTCATATTATGAAAGGTGATAAAAAAGGTTTCTTTGCAGAATTCAGGGAATTTATTTCCCGCGGCAACGTTCTGGATATGGCGGTCGGCGTCATAGTCGCCACCGCGTTCGGAAAAATCACTACAGCGCTGGTAAGCAATATCATCATGCCTTTTATCGGCTGGATATTCGGCGGAGCGAGCGTCACCGACGCATTGAACATCACTCTGTCTCCGGCTGAGATCGACGCTGCGACCGGCGAGGTCCTCAAGGAGGCCAATGTGCTGGGTTTCGGCACCTTCCTGAACACGGTGATCGACTTCATAATCATCGCGTTCATCGTTTTCTGCATCATCAAGGCATTTAACAAAGCGCATGAGCTTGCGGAATCCAGAAAGGCACAGGAAGAGGCCGAGGCCGAGATCGCCGCAGAGGAACCAAAGCCGACTACTGAAGAGCTGCTCGCCTCCATCCTAGAGGAGATCCGCAAGGACAAATAAACCGCCATAAAGTTTGAAGGAGCGCCCATGAGCACTTATATAAAAGCCGGAATAATGACACTTGCCGCCATATTTCTGGCCTTCGCGTTCAAATCCGTCGGACTAAGCGCGCTCGGCATAGATACGGAAACGAACACGTTGGATGAATACAGCGACATGATGCTGGAGGCCCGCGGGCTGTTCCTTGAGCAAAACGAGGATTTTCTCAACCTGTCGATGGCGATCCATGGAATGGACGGGCTGCGCCTGCGCCGTCTCTCGGATGCCACTGCCGTCGCATGGCTGGACGGGGAATTCGTCCCGCTGGAAGAAGCATTTGCAATGCTTGACGCGGAGAATCCGGCACAGTTGGCCGAGACCGTTGACCGGCTTTTTGCCGGCAGCAGCGTCAGCGTTGAAAATTCCGACGGCGAAGAGCTTACAAGCGGTCTTACACAGGTACTGAATATCTGCGTTTTCGAAGGCGAAATACTGTTCTTTACTCAATACCATGAGCTAGGCTGCGTAGGTATCACATATTCTCCAAGCGGGAACGCCAGCGGCTATGATTCGATCGAGCTGGTCGAGGAATGGCGTATATTTTACATCATGACTGAATGATCTGTTCCAATAAAAGAAAAAACACCCGAAAATTCGGGTGTTTTTTTATTATTTTTTCGCTTATTTCCCAGGTGCGGGAGGCGCGGGATGCTCAGGACGGTTCTCGGGAGCCCAGAAGCGGAACTTCTCGTCGGGCTCAAAATCTCCGACCTTGGCGGCATCCTCTGCTATAGTGCAGGTAAAGCCGCTCTCTGCGTTGTACATCATCCAAACCTCAGGCGCGGTCTCCGCATACTTGAGCGCCATGGGAACAAGGTTGGTATTGGTTGCAACGCCGTAGAGGTAGACGGGCTTTCCGGCAGCGACCTCAGGAACGGTGGTATACTTGACCAGGTCAAGGTCATAAGCATGGCCGTCGTTGCCCTTGGTCCTGTGGGAGTAGCGGACATAGACCTTATCCGCATCCTCAGTGACCTCATAAACGGTGTCCGAACGCGGGTCGTTCTCACCCATCTTAGCAACGGGAACCTCAACGCGCTGAACGTCATTACCGCCGGTATGAGAGGGAACGATCATCTCGAGCTCTTCGGGACGGATCGCGTTCATGATAGCAGAGGGGACCCAAGAGGAACACCTGTGCCAATCGTGCAGCTCGATCTTCGGGGCAATGCCCTTCAGCTCAGCGGCAAGAGCAACTGCTCTCTGCAGGCTCTTCTTATCCCATACGCGCTGGGGACCCATTGGTCCCTTCTTCAGCTCGACGCCGGCAAAGTCTCCGAGCTTATCGATGCTGAGGGTGCAGACGCCGTCCTTAACAGTGTAGTAATCCTTAATGGACTCGGCCATCTCCTGCTCATCCTCGCCGACAACAAGAACGATCTTGCCCTCGTACTTGCCGGGCTTTATATCGACCGGAAGAGTGTTGACAAACATCATGAGCTTCTTGCCGACGGGCGCCTGGATGACTGCGCCTTCATCGATCGTGAGGCTGGTGATATAGCTGGTTCCGGCAACTGTCCAGACGCTTTCGCTGTCGAGTGTGACGATAACGCCGTTGTTTATAGTGGGCGCAGCGGACTGCGTTACCATATGCATATCAAACGCGTTGGAGCGGTTGATGTACTTCAGATCCTCTCTGTACTGCTGAGAGGCGGAGCTGATGATGCCGTTCACCTTTGTGTTGGCAAGGTGTACTTCAAGATTGTGGGCCTTCTGCTGGCCTGCGGCCTGCTCCTCATGCGCCGGAGGACCGCCGG
>CAZIHY010000036.1:3016-13685 GCA_964539115.1 uncultured Oscillospiraceae bacterium | reverse complement strand
GGGCCGCCAGCACCGGGAGGCGGAGGAGGCATTCCGGGGCCTCCGGGGCCGCCTGCGTTCTTAGGAGTCTCACGGTAGGCGTCGGGGCCGCCGAGAGGTCCGGGAGGCAGCGGGTTCGGGGGAGGAGGTCCGTTGAGCTTCACGCCCGGTTTAATGTTGGGCGGAGAGGACGGGGTATTCTTCGCAGCCTCGAGGTTGGTCGTGGAGTTGAAGAAGTTACCGCGCAGATCACAATTGGATATGTTCATGAAAACATCGCCGTCGGGCACGCCGTTAAAGAGGTCGCGCTCCGGATCAGGCGAATCGACCTTGCCGACAGGGATCCAGAATTCATCCTTGCCCATGCCGCCCTCATCGTTATCCATCAGCTGCAGGATGGTTCCGTTGCCGGGCTTCAGGCTGGCGTTGTCGATGTTTATCGTCAGGGCAGAACCCTTAACGCAGAAGGTGGAGTTGCGGGACTTGATCTCCGTGCCCTTGTCAACGGTGAGCGTGCCGCCGTCATCGCGGAAGGCGAGGACGCCGAACAGGCCGGAGTTGACTTTGCAGTTGGAGAAAGCGCCGCCGCCGTGCTCCTCACTGGTGAGCAGGAGCGGGAATCCATTTACTCTGATGCGGCTGTCCTTGAAGCCGATAAAGCAGTCGCCGATGCAGTATGCACCGTAGCCGCGTGAACGGGTACCGGTCAGCGAGAGGTCGCAGTCGTTGAAAAACACGCGGTTTTTGATATTTCCGTCGACGGAGATAACGCCCCAGCCGTTAGACGCCAAACGGCAGCTGTTGAAGGTGACTGTGGAATTCTCCGCGATCTGGAAAGCGCGGTTGGTGCCGGAAATGCCCATGCACCAGTTCGGGCTCATGCTGTCCGTCGGGGGGCTGAGGTTGAGCAGGTCGGAGTTGTTTATGGTGACCGTGGAGTCGCCGCCGGCCTGTACCGTGCAGCGGGTAACGCCGCGCAGATGGATGCTGGAGTCGTTGATCGTGACTTTACTGGTGCCGTGGGCGATTATGCCCGCGCCGCAGCCAATGAAGTCGTTGGAGCCGTCGCCTTCCATCTCCAGCTCGAGGTTATCGATGGTGACGTGGCTGTCACCGTCGATGGCAATACCGACAAAATCGTCCTCGTTTGTGCGGATGCGCACGTCAGAGACGCGTCCTGCATCCACGACGCCGCCTTCGGCCATATCCAGAACGGACTTCTCCTTATCGAGCTTTCCGTTCACTATGCAGATGGCGGTACGGGTCGGTTCAGGGGGATTGCCACGCATTTTGTGCATGCCACAGGGAGGGATTCCGTAATTTTCAGACAAAGCGATACGTACATCGCCTATGTACTTTCCGGCTTCCAGAGGAGTTCCAACGCCGTTTACGATCAGCGTCAGTTCCTTACCCTCGGGCGCGGAAATTACGGCTCCCTCTTCAATTGTCAGTTCCTGGAACTTGCATGGCTCTTCAATAAGCCATTCGGTCCCGGCGCCGACTGTTTTGGTAATATACATTCGGTTTCCTCCTAAAATGTTGTCCGCTTTGACCAACGGCGTCCATTCCGGAGGATCGCAGGCTGTCACAGGGCGGCCCGGCAAGACCGCACCTATGATTTCATTATATATTCTAACAGCAACGGTCTATGTTTGTCATTAGTCAAAAGGCAAATTCTTCGAAAAATATTTTTGCTTTTGCACAAACACCAAGATAGCTCAGGGCTGTCCTTTTCAACACACGGTCAATTAAAAAATATAATATAGTATATTCTACGGCCCGGGGCAGCTCACGGGTTCTCGCCGCTGTTATATTTATCCCTCGCCCTGAGGTACATCAATATAATGATCGAAAAATACATCCGGGAGAGCGTCTCTCCATCGTCCCAGGAAAACTCGACAAGCTCCTGGATCTTTTTCAGGCGGTAATCGAGCGTGTTTCTGTGGATAAAGAGAGCCTCTGCCGCCTGCGGCTTCTTGGGCGTACGGATATACTCAAACAGCGTACGGATATACTCCGTGTCATGCTCCTCGTCATAGTCGTTGAGCTTTACTGCAAAAGGGTGCACGAACTTGCGCAGATCAACGCCGTGCTCCGTCGCATCGTGCATCAGGACAAAGGGCTCACAGCGTTCGTAATAGTTGATGCTGCCAAAATTCGGATCACTAAGAAACTTTGTATACTTGGCTATACCGGCGCTGTCGAGAGCCTCAAGAAAGTGCTTATGAATATCGTAAAGCCGGTAGAACGGGCGGCTCATCCCGCAGTTGAGCTTCCAGCGTGAGATCAGCTCCTCCAGCTGCGTGTAATCCCGCTTGGAGAAGCCCTCCCTGTCGTGGTAATCGACGAGCACGATCAGCCTGCCGTTGTGGTTGACAGCGCGGCTCTCCTCCAGCGCGGCCTCGATGCCGTCGAGCATCTCCCGCAGCGAAGCCGGCGCCGAATTGCCGTAATCCTCCGCGAGCTCAAAGGCAAAAACCGCGAAAAAGCCCTCCACAGGCATTGATATTTTGCTTGCAAGGATTCGGATATGTTCAGGGTTTGAGTTCCGGCTCTCCAGAAGGTTTTTAAGGAAGCCCTCATACGACAGGGCCCTTGCCGTGCCTGGCTGGCCGTGGCTTTCAAGCTCGAGCCTGACCGCGTCACACAGCGCGGCGATCACCCGGTACTGCTTGCTGCTGAGCGGAGCCTTGTCGACGAGCAGTGACAGAAAGCCGATCTGCCGCCCATCCGACATAATATCGCAAATTGCGTTGGTCACGCCGAGGCGGGAATTGTCAACGAGGTTCAGCACATAGCTCTGCGAAAGCTCCACCTTGTCGTAAATACGGCAGCCGGAATTGCGGCTGAAGGAGGGGGCCACGCCCCTTCCTATAAAGACCTCCCACTGGTCCTCTTCTTTAGGGACGTCGGGTACGTTATGAACCAACACATTGCGGGCCGTGTCAGCCAGGACCATCTGGCAGCCCAAAGCTTCGCCCGCGATGCGGATGATGTGCTGCAGCGCCGATGCGTCCGCCAGCGCTGAGAACATCTGTGCGCTGACTTCATAAGCGAAGGCCGAATCTGCCAGCTCCCTGATCACGACATTTGCAACGCCCGCCAGGTCGCCGCAGTCCCTTATCAAAATCACATCAGCGCCGACGGACGCGGCAAAATCCGCCGAAAAAGCAGCGTCCTCACAGCAGATGAAGCTGCACCCGCCTTTTTCCGGCATCTCCATAAAAACGCTCACTGTACACAGGTTCAGGGCGTCAGCCGCGGGCCTCGCCCCGGGGTCTGTCAGAAGCTGGAGCCCGTTTATAGGTTTGTTTGTAGAGGCGAATACGCCAAGATCGTAGCCGCCGTCGTGCAGCGCAGCGCATATCTCGCCCAGTGTAACGCTCATCAGCCTTACTCCCCTCAAAATCACCGCCGGGGCGACGCCCCGCCGTTTGCTTCTTATTTGTATACATATTACAACAAAAACATTTCTGTGTAAAGAGTTATAAAATATATTGCAATAATTGGGAAAAACGCTGAAAATCGAAAAATCGATTGTGAAACGCACATATTTTTTTTGAACTTGTTTGTGACGCAATAATAGTGTTTTCACAGTTTCACTGTGTTAGGATTAACTTATCGGAATAAGGCCGTAAACAGCGGCCTCCGCCAAGCCCGAAAAGGCCTGTGCGGCGTCCGGAGGATGCAGGCAACATCTGAAACACACAAGAATAACAAGGCACAACGGGGCGTTTTCATACAAAATGTGAAAACTCACCCGTAAAGCCTCCCGCTTTCGTCGACGGGTGCGGCAACAGTCCGGTCGGCACATTATACGGGAGGCCGGATTTGATACCTTCAGCACCCGGCACGAGATAAGCGGCGCCATGTCCCGAGATCAACAGCCAGAATGGTCCGGACGCGGCGCGGCCGATATTGTGCGGGAGTTGACCGTTCCCGGCGGCACTGTGCCCGCTTCCACGTCCTTCACGGTTTGCACCGTGGACGGCGCAGAAGCGCGACCAGGCCAATACCGCCGTTTACGGGAACAAAAGACAGTTGATCGCCTGTGCCGGCGGATCTCAAGTCCGGATAACTCTGCTTTCAGCAGACATTCGGGGCTTTGGGAAGCCTCAGCCTGGCAGACTGTTCATATGACAAAAGCATATGCGCATTTGCGTTACTCCCTTTCATTGAGGAAAGCGCTGTTTTCCCAGCGCTTTCTTCACACCACACCAGGACCTCCGGTTTTTCCGGGGGTCTTATGTTTTTTGCCCTCCGGTCAACGTTCCTGCACATCGAACAGACCGCGGGGCGCGTCTTCCTGCAATATAGTTTGTGTATATCCCGCCGCCGCATGCCGGCAATTACGGAACAAACGCTTTAACGGCGTACCCAGATGTGTTATAATAATATAAAAGACTTGCCGGGATGTTCACCATACCGGACGCAAATATGCCCGGAAGGCTTTCCTGCGAAAATGATATGCGGGCAGCGTATACCGGGTATGGATCCAGGGAACTGATACTTTTATGGAAAAACGAGCGATCAAAAATATTCTCGCGGCCCTCTGCGCGCTGTGCGTCCTGCTGTCCGGCGGCTGCGCGGAGAAGAAATCAACGGTCACCTTTCTTGCGATGGACACCGTCATGTCCGTGACTGTCTATGGCAAAAACGGGCAGCAAGCGGCGTTAGCCTGCCGCACAGAGGTCGAGAGGCTGGAAAAGCTCCTTTCCGTGACAGACCCGGACAGCGAGGTCTATGCCGTCAACCACGCGGGCGGCGTACCCACCGCCGTCTCGGAGGATACGGCGGAGCTGCTGGCGAAAGCTCTGAAGCTGTGTCGAAGGACCGGCGGCGCACTGGATATTACGGTCTATCCAGTGGTGCGCGCCTGGGGTTTCACGACAGGGGAATACCGTGTTCCGGACAGCGCGGAGCTTGAAGCCCTGCTCGAAAACGTCGGTCATTCCTGCGTCTCTGTCCAAAACGGAGAGGTCATCCTGCCCGAAGGTGTTGAGATCGACCTTGGCAGCGTTGCAAAAGGCGCGGCGGCGGACAGTCTGGCAGAACTGCTGCGCGGAATGGGCGTTCAGTCCGCGATCTTGGATCTTGGCCACAACATCCACCTTGTCGGCTCAAAGCCCGACGGTTCCGACTGGCTCATCGCGATCCAGTCGCCGGACGGCGGCGGCTACGTCGGGACGCTCGCGGTCAGCAGCTGCGCCGTCGTCACAAGCGGCGGCTACGAGCGTTTCTTCACGGATGAAAACGGCGGGACGCACCACCACATAATCGACCCCGTGACCGGACAGAGCGCGGACAGCGGACTTGTCTCCGTGACGATCATCGGGGAGAGCGGCTTTCTCTGCGATGCGCTCTCCACCGCCGTTTACGTTATGGGTGCGGAAGAGGCAGCGTCGCTCTGGCGCGGCAGCGAAGATTTTGAGATGGTCCTGGTCAGCGACGGCGGCGGCATTCTTGTGACCGAGGGAATTGCGGACGCCTTCACACCCACGGATGCGGACGCGGACATAACGGTGATAACACGATGAGATCAACCAAATTTTGGATAATTCTTTTTGCGGTCGTGTTCTGTGCGGCGGCGGCCGGGTCGTATTTCGTCCTGCGCGGCGGCTCGGGTTCGACAGCTCGGATATATTCCGGCGGTGAGCTCGTCGAGACGGTCGAGCTCGCGCTCGTGACGGAGGGTTATTCCTTCACGGTGACGGGGCCGAACGGCGGAGAAAACACGGTGTCCGTCGAACCCGGACGCATCTGCGTGTCGGAGGCCGATTGCCCCGACCACGTCTGCGTGCATCAGGGCTGGATCGAAAACGGCGTCGTGCCCATCGTCTGCCTGCCGAACGGGCTCGTTATCGAGATAAGCGGCGAAAGCGGCGGCATCGACGGCGTCTCCGGCTGACGCGGAGGACGGAAATGAAGACAAAAAAGCTTGTATATATGTCGCTTCTGACAGTGATAGCCCTCGTCATCTTCGTCGCGGAGGCACAGATACCTGCTCCGGTCCTGATCCCGGGCGTGAAGCTCGGCCTTGCGAACATCGTGACGGTATATGCGATGTTTGTCCTGGGGCCTTTTGAGGCGCTGATGATACTCATCGTGCGCGTTCTGCTCGGCTCGATGTTCGCCGGACAGGCGCTTATGCTGATGTACAGCCTTGGCGGCGGAATTTTCTGCTGGCTCGTGATGCTGCTTCTGCGGCGCGTGCTTACTCTGCGGCAGATATGGGTCTGCTCCGCCGTCGGCGCAGTGTTTCACAACGCAGGGCAAATACTCGTCGCAATGATCGTCACGAAAACACCCGCTATCGCGGCGTATTTCCCGGCACTGGTCGTATCGGGGATCATAACCGGCCTATTCACCGGCATCTGCACGCAGATGCTCGTAAATAAGATCGGAAAAAGAGCCAAATGAGAGCAGTTTTTCTCATTTGGCTCTTTTGCTTTATCAGCCGGGTACCTGCTCCGCGGGCGTTACTTTTATGTTCTTTTTCATTAATTTTTACGTGTTTTAAGCTGGAACTGCTCCGCAGAGGGCGGCTTTCTTTCAAACAAAGAAAAGTCACTTCCCGAAGCCAAATCAGCTTGGAAAATAGAAACTGGCTAAAAACAAAAAAGAAAAAAGGGGAGGGAACTGTCTCCCTCCCCAAAAAAACATATAGAATTTACGCCTTCGCCGTGATCTCCTTTATCCACTTTCCCGTGCAGTAGCGGATAAAACAGACGATACCCTTGAGCGGGAACTCAATAGTCAGAAGGAAATATACCCACGCGGGGCTCAGGTGCCAAACAAGGCCGGCCAGCGCGCCGAGGGGCAGCGAGATCAGCCAGACGCAGCTGCTGTCGGCAAACAGAAGGAAGCGGGTGTCTCCGCCGCCTCGCAGAACGCCCTTGGAGATGACGTAAGCCACGGTCTGCAGCGGCAGCGAGCCGCAGCGGATGAGGAACATGCTGTGCGCTATCGCCCGGGTCTCCTCCGTAACGCTGTAAAGACCCATATACGGCCCCTCAAGCAGCAGCACGGGTATCACCATTACAGCGCCGAAGACGAAGGACAACAGGTTATAGGAGTTGCCCTCGCGCTTTGCGCGGGCAATGTCGCCTTCTCCTATCGTGTTGCCGATGACGATGGCGGAGGCGCCTGCCATGCCGACGTTCAAAACCGTCAGCACCTGCACCATGGAGGAGACGATGGAGTTGGCCGCAGAGATCGCCTCGCCGATGTGTCCGATTATGACGCTGGAAAGCGACAGGCTGAGGCCCAGGAGCGTATCGCTCACGAGCACAGGGATGCTGTATTTGACATGCTGCACGCGCAGGCTTCCCGCAGACAGCGCAAAGTGCCTGAGCCGGAAGCTGTAACGGTCGTCCTTAAGAATATAGTATCCGAACACGAAGCAGAACTCGAACACGCGGGCAATTACGGTTCCGACAGCCGCGCCGACAAGCTCGAGCCGCGGCGCGCCGAATTTTCCGAATATAAATACCCAGTTGAAAAACAGGTTCAGGAAAAAGGCTCCCGCCGAGCCAATAAGCGGGATGTTGACCTTGCCGACCGAGCGCAGAAGGTAAGTCGCTGTCGAGGACAGGCCGGAGAGCAGGAAGGTCAGTCCGATCAGACGCATATACGGCGTGCCGACGGAAATCACCGCCTCCTGATTGGTGAATATCCGCAGGATCATCGCGGGGAAAGCCACAGACACAAGCGTGAAAACGACACAGATCGCCGTTGTTACGCGCATCGCCATCGCCGCGGTGACGCGCATGGAATCATGCTCCTGCCGGCCCCAAAACTGGGAGGACATGACGACCGCACCGGAGCCGAGGCCCATGCAGATAAACTGGAAAAACGAATAAAACTGGTTGGCAAAAGACGCCGCGGCGATCTGGGTCTCGCCGAAGCTGCCTATCATGACGTTATCAAGAAAATTTACACCTATAGTTATGAGCTGTTGGAGAATGACCGGCAGCATAAGAATAATCGTTTTTCTGAAAAATTTTTTGTTAAGCTCAAAATGATTCATGCTTTTTTCACCTTAGATCCTCGCGGCGCCGCTTCTGCGCGCGGCCTCTGCGACGGCGGCGGCGACTGCCGGGCCTACACGGCTGTCAAAGGCCGCAGGGATGATGTAATCCGGAGAAAGCTCCTTCGGGGAAATGAGCTCCGCCAGCGCGCGGGACGCGGCAAGCTTCATCTCGTCGTTTATATCGCTCGCCCGCACGTCAAAAGCTCCGCGGAAAACGCCCGGGAAGGCCAGCACGTTGTTTATCTGGTTGGGGTAATCGCTGCGGCCTGTTGCAACGACGAGAGCGCCGCCCGCCTTTGCCTCGTCCGGGAATATCTCCGGCGTCGGGTTGGCACACGCAAAAACTACCGCATCCTTAGCCATCGTGGACACCATCTCCCTGGTAAGTACGCCCGCGGAGGACACGCCGATAAATATGTCCGCGCCGACAACGGCGTCCGCAAGCGCGCCGGTTTTGCGCTGCGGGTTCGTGACCTTAGCCATCTGCTCCTTGATCTCGTTCATATGTTCCCCGCGTCCGTCATAAATGGCGCCCGCGCGGTCACAGAGCGTTATGTCCGCAAATCCCGCGGTCAGCAGCAACCGGGCGATGGATATAGCCGCCGCGCCCGCGCCGTTGATGACGATGGAGACATCCTCCTTCTTTTTCCCGACGACGCGAAGAGCGTTGGTCAGGCCCGCGAGGGTTATGATCGCCGTGCCATGCTGATCGTCATGGAAGATGGGAATGTCGCATTTTTCTTTAAGCTTGCGCTCGATCTCAAAGCAGCGCGGCGCCGAGATATCCTCCAGATTGACGCCGCCGAAGGAGCCGGAGATGAGGTATATCGTGTTCACGATCTCGTCCACATCATGGCTCTTTATGCAGAGAGGGAATGCGTCCACGCCGCCGAATTCCTTGAACAGCACACATTTTCCCTCCATGACGGGCATGCCCGCCTCCGGTCCGATATCCCCCAGGCCAAGCACGGCGGAGCCGTCCGTCGCAACAAGGCACATGTTCCAGCGGCGCGTGAGCTCATAGGATTTATCTATATCGTCCTTTATCTCGAGACAGGGCTGCGCGACGCCGGGGGTGTAGGCGAGCGACAGATCCTCCGCACCCTTCACCGGAACCGTTGAGCGTATCTCTATCTTGCCGCGTTTTTCATAATGCAGCGCAAGGCTTTTTTCCGCGATCGTCATGGTTGGTTTCCTCCCGAATGTATAATCAAAAAGTGTGATCTATCGGTTTATCTTAACACAGCGTTAACGCGGACGCAAGATTTTTAGCCTGCACGGGGCCCTCCGCGGTTTTGGTGTTGACATCTTGATAGATTTTTTATATTATTTAATCGAAAAAAGCTATCAAGAGGGATGTCTTATGAAAATCGATCTCAAACTCTGGGCAAAGCGCGCGCTGGTTTATTGCGCTGGCCTTTTCATAATGGCTCTGGGCGTAGTTTTCTCGGTCAAATCGGCTCTGGGCGTCAGCCCTGTGACCTGTCTTGCGAACGTGACAAGCAGCATAACCGGGCTCGGGCTGGGCGTGTGCACGACCGGTACATACTGCCTGTATATTGTTGTGGAGTTCATCATCCTGCGGCGCGACTTCAAGGCGGATATGCTGCTTCAGATCGTGGCCTCGTTCTTCTTTGGGCTGCTCGTGACGCTGGCTACAAAGCTGCTCGCGTTCATTCCCGCGCCGCAGAGTTATATCATGCGCCTGGTTTTCCTGCTGTGCAGCGTGCCGCTCGTCGCGCTGGGCGTCATGCTCTATCTTGCGCCGCAGATCCTGCCGACGCCGGGCGAGGGCCTGTCGCTCGCGGTGTCGAAAAAAACGGGGTTCCCCGTCGCGACCAGCAAGATCATAACCGACTGCTGCATGGTCGCCGCCTCCGTGGCCGCCTCGCTAATCTATTTCCACAAACTGGTCGGCGTGCGCGAGGGCACGGTCATCTGTGCGCTGACAGTCGGCTTCGTGATGAAGCGCATGCAGCGCCTGTGCCAGCGCGCCCTGCTACGCTTCGTTGGGCGCGAGACCAAGCTCGACCGCGCCATCGGCGAGGCCCCCGCCGTCGGGTCGGAGCCCAAGATGGTGATCTCCATCGGGCGCGAGTTTGGCTCCGGCGGGTTTGAGATCGGGCAAAAGCTTGCGGAAAAGCTCGGGCTGCAATTCTACGGCGACGAACAGCTCATCCCGCTGGAGAGCACTGAAAGCGGGCTTTCGGAGGATTTCATCCGCCGCCATGAGCAGAGGATGAGCCACAGCGTTATTTACGATTTCGTGACGGCGGGTTATGCGATGTATAACGAGGACCTCCCGCCGCTGGAAAAGCTGTTTGCCGCGCAGGGGCGCATCTTCCGCCGCATCGCCGCGCAGGACGGATCCTGCGTAATCGTCGGCCGCTGCTCCGACTATCTGCTGTATAACGACCCGAACAGCTTCCGCATCTTTATCCACGCAAAGCCGGAGTTCAGGACGGCGCGCATCGCCGAAAAGTGCGGCGTCAGCTCGGAGCTCGCCTATGATGACATGGAAAAAACGGACCTCGCCCGCGCAAGGCATTACCGCCACTTCACCGGCCGTGAGTGGGGCAATACGAAATATTTTAATCTCGCCGTGGACAGCGGCATGTTTGGCATTGACGGCAGCGTGGAGCTGATATGCACCGCTCT
>CAZIHY010000036.1:1507-2916 GCA_964539115.1 uncultured Oscillospiraceae bacterium | reverse complement strand
AAAAAATAAAAAATAAGACGAACAGAAAAGTCGCTCACCGAAGGATATCCAGTAAAAAAACAGCAACTGACAAAAAAAGAGCGCGCCATTCGGCACGCCCCAACAATATTGTCCTCCGGTCAGGCGCTCAGCGCCGCGACTCTCTGTTCGATATAGGGCTGCACCTCTTCGATTTCCAGCCCAAGCGCGACGGCAAGCTCGCCGTGAAGGAGCTCCTCAGCCCGCTTCATATACCGCTCGTCAACCAGTCCGAATTTCCGTTTCTGCGACTCAAGCTCCTGTCTTTTGCTGTAAAGCGACATCAGCATCCGGACAAGCTCACGGCAGTCATGGCTGCGGATAGCCTCCTCATAATGCTCGGTGAGCTGGCGCAGAACACGGTTGTGATAGCCCTGTGCGCAGATCGAAGGTATCTCGTCGATCAGCGCCTCGGCGTCCTCGCGGGAAATTACAGGACGCATAAAGACCTTCTGGTTGTCCGCGGGCGTATATATTACGCAGTCGCGGTAAACGGGGCTCAGCTCATAGTAGAGGCGGCCCTTCTCCTTTTGATCCTTTGACGGCGATATGCTTTTGACACGGCACACACCGTTGCTTCCGTATACGATGACGTCCCCGACTTCAAACACTCTTTCTCACCCTTTCAAAAAAGCGGCCGTTTCGGCCGCGCAACACTACGCCCGTATTATAACATAAAAAACACTTTAATGTAAGAAAAACTTTTTGACCTCTTGACTAAGGTGCTATAATATACTTTTAGAATAAAAAGCAAAAGAGGTAATGATAAATGACTAAGGTTACAATATTCTCCGGTTTTCTCGGCGCCGGTAAGACAACGCTTATCAAAAAGCTGCTGGCTGAGGCATGGCAGGGCGAAAAGGTCGTCCTGATCGAGAACGAGTTTGGAGAGATCGGCATCGACGGCGGCTTTCTGCGCGAGGCCGGAGTTGAGATAACCGAGATGAACAGCGGCTGCATCTGCTGCAGCCTCGTCGGCGATTTTGGCCGCGCTCTCGAGCAGGTAACGGAGCAGTTCCACCCCGACCGCATCATCATCGAGCCCTCCGGAGTCGGCAAACTCTCGGACGTCGTGCTCGCCGTTGAGAACAGCTCGGCGGAGCTTGCAATCGTCGGCAAGACCGCCGTCGTCGACGCTGTCAAGTGCAAGATGTACGCCAAGAACTTCGGTGAGTTCTATAATGACCAGATAGAATCCGCCTCCGCGATCGTGCTCAGCCGAAGCCAGAAGCTTTCCAAGGAAAAGCTCGCCGAATGCGAACAGCTCCTGCGCGGGCACAATGACCATGCAGCGATCGTCACGACCCCGTGGGACGAGCTTGACGCCGCGGCGCTCCTGCGTGCGATCGAGCCGGAGCAGAGCCTTGAACAGCTCCTGCGCGAGCAGGAGG
>CAZIHY010000036.1:0-1407 GCA_964539115.1 uncultured Oscillospiraceae bacterium | reverse complement strand
GAGCACGAACACGAGCACGAACATGAGCATCATCACGACCACGGCGAGGGGTGCAGCTGCGGCTGCCATGATCACGACCATCACCATCACCACCATGATGGCGAACACGACGCGGACGAGGTGTTCTCGACCTGGGGCTTTGAGAGCTCCAGAGCTTTCGGCGAGGAGGAGCTTGCCGCCGCGCTCGAGGCGCTCGACAGCGGCAAATACGGCACCGTTCTGCGCGCAAAGGGCATCGTGCCCTGCACCGACGGCGGAAAATGGCTGCACTTCGACTACGTTCCCGAGGAGCACGAGCTGCGCCGCGGCGCGGCGGACTATACCGGCCGCCTGTGCGTGATCGGCGCGGAGCTGAACGAGGCCGCGCTCTCCGAGCTCTTCGGAGCTTCCGGCAAGAGGTGAACGCGGTGAAGAAAGCCATCCCCGTTTATCTTTTCCTCGGCTTTCTCGAGAGCGGCAAGACGAAGTTTATTCAGGAGACGCTGGAGGACGAGCGCTTCAACACAGGCGAGAAGACCCTTCTTCTAATGTGCGAGGAAGGCATCGAGGAGTATGAACCGGACCAGTTTTCCTCCGCGGCGGTCCACATAGTCTCCGTTGAGGACAAGGAGCAGCTTACGCCGGAGTTTCTGGAACAGGCTGCGGCAAAGGTCCGCGCTGAGCGCGTCATAATCGAGTACAACGGAATGTGGGAACTTCAGACGCTGGGCGAGGCGCTGCCCAAATCCTGGCGCATTTACCAGATACTGCTGACGATCGACTCGTCGACCTTCCCGGTATATCTCCAAAACATGCGGCAGCTGACGGTCGACAAGCTGCGCAACGCCGAGGACGTCATCTTCAACCGCGTCACGGAGGAAACTGACCGCGCGATGCTCCACCGCAGCGTGCGCATGGTCAACCGCCGCGCGCAGATGATGTATGAATATACTGACGGCACGGTCGCCGGCGACGATATTGAGGACGAGCTGCCCTTCGACCTGGACGCGGACGTGATCGACATCGAGGACGAAGATTACGGCATCTGGTATCTGGACGCGGCGGAGGACCCGTATAAATACAAGGGAAAGACGCTGCGCTTCCGCGCGATGAGCTGCCATTCGAAGAAGATACCCTCAGGCTGCTTTGTGCCCGGGCGCTTTGGAATGACCTGCTGTGTTGAGGACATAACCTTCGTCGGATTCATCTGCGAGGCAGGGAAGTTCGCCGTTCCGGATCACCGCACATGGGTCTATGTAACGGTAAAGTGCGATGTGAAAAAGCACAAAACCTACAATGGCGAGGGCCCATGGCTGACGCTCGTGGACATAGAATACAACGCCGAGCCACCCGAGGACGAGCTGGTGTATTTCACCTGATGATATTTTTTATGCCTCCCCTGTATCGGGGAGGCATTTTTCCAGTATC
>CAZIHY010000035.1:12812-20215 GCA_964539115.1 uncultured Oscillospiraceae bacterium | reverse complement strand
TTAATGCAGCAGTTGATTTTATATACAAGAAAACAATAAAGGACATGCCCAACAGTTCGGGCAACAGTGTCCAGATAGGCAGCTCGGGCGACGATGCCCGCATAGGCAGCTCGGGCTACGGTGCCCAGATAGGCAGCTCAGGCGACGGTGCCCGCATAGGCAGCTCGGGCTACGATGCCCAGATAGATATATCCGGTGAAGATAGTGTTGCCGCTACGGTAGGCATCAACGGTAGAATCAAGGGAGCTTTGGGCAACTGGATAACGCTCGCCGAGTGGAAATGGGGCGACAGCAAAGGCAGAAATGTACCGCTTTGTGTCCGTTCGGCGCAGATTGACGGTGTAACGCTCAAAGCCGACACCTGGTACAGGCTAGAGAACGGTGAATTTGTGGAGGCGAACGATGGGCGTCAAGCCTAACCCGCGCCGCCGTCCGGCAACACAGGCTGACGTTAATAGGGCAAAGCTGGCTGCGCAATGCCTTAGAACGACGCCCGACCACCTCCGCGAACTGGTGTGGGCCGAGAAAGATGGGCGGCAAAGGCAGAAAAAGAAAAACAATACTGCTCCTATGAAGCTGTGGTAAACTATGCCAGAAAAAAGTTCCAGGTCAGCGCGGATTTTGGCGCGGCGCAAAGTTGGTATCTGGGGGGTGATGCGGAATGTACATCGTAACAGTAGATAGTTGGCAAATCATAAACAGCGAATACGTAGAGCGGTTTTGCGTTTGTAAAAAGCCGGACGCGGCGCTAATAGTAGCCTCATACAGCGACGTTCGCCCACCGGTAACGATGGGGCGGTACAGGGATGTTGACGAAGCGGTGTCTGCTCTGGGAAAGCTCCTTTCGGCACTGGTAGGAGAACAAAGATTTTTTTATATGCCGGCCAGTCTGCTGCACTGGGAAGAGCAAAAAATTAGCGATGCGAGGACAAAAAGGAGGGGCGGGCCGTGAGCGAATGGATCAGCGTGAAAGACAGGCTGCCGGAAACTGGGGGCATGGTACTTGTTATTGCCAGCGGCAAACCTATGAGCAACCTCACCCTGAATGGCGCCTATGAGCTGGCGGAATACGCGCCAGAAGGATGGATATTTGAGACATGGCCGGAGTGGGAGAATGCCGATGTCACCCACTGGATGCCGCTGCCACCGCCGCCGGAGTGGGATTAACATGACGACAGCGGATAACCCGAAGCCGCTGTCGCTGGACGAGACCGACCGAGGCGGCGCGGGCTTTGGCAGCAGCGGGAGATGAAAAAACCGCCTCCAATAAGAGGCGGTACGCTATTTACTGTGTTTGTTGATATATGGTCGTCAAAGCATCTGTCAATACCTGAGAGAAGTTTACTTGACGCTTTTCTGCAAAGGTGTTGAGCCACGCAGGGATAGTAAGGTTTTTCCTGACGGCTTTATTACCATACTTTTCTGCATATGCATCCATATCAAGGACAAGCAAATTGACAAATTCGCCGGGGTTGACTTTGACAGCCTCCGGAGAACTGGCGGTAGGTGCGACGTTGCCATCTTCCAATTCGTCCAATACCCAGCCAGAGGCAGCATCTTCCGCCATTAAAATGGCATCCGCCAGAGAACTGCCCTCAGTAACGCAGCCGGGAAGATCTGGAACGGTTACGGTATAACCATCCTTTTCCTCACAGGGGCGGAAAATAGCGGGATAGACAAGTTTCATGATATAGCCTCCTATCTATGATTATCGGAGTGCGGGGCTTATTTCAGCCCCGCCTGCTCCAGTATCGATTTTGCAGTTCCTTTATCGATATCCCCTTTGTGTTGTGGGACAGTGACTTTTCCAGGCTTTGTCGGATGTTTGAACTGCTTGTGGGAACCTTTGGTATTCTTGTGATACCAACCATCAGCAAGAAGCAATTTCTCTATTTCCTTTGCTGTCATTGTGTTCCCTCCTTACAATATATATTATACGCATAATGCGCATAAATGTCAAGGGTTTTTTGCAAAAACTCGGAAAGGAGCCAATACGAAAAATAAAAGGATAGTGACGATCCGTGCAGGGCGATTGTTTTACGGTATCGCCTATACACAGGCCATTGCGTCGGACTCGGAAAAGGTGCGCCGGGACAAGACCCGGGTATCCTCGGAGGCTAGAAAAAAGCTTAATTTCCGTGCGGCGTGGCAGAAGCTGGAGTTGCTGCTTGCTGCGAATTTCGGAGCAAGGGACCTGCTGGTCACATTGACATATGACGACGCTCATCTGCCGGAGTCGCGCCCGGCTGCTCAGGCAATCCTCCGTAAATATATAACGGCTCTTCGCAAAGAACGCTCTAAGCAGGGCCATCCGCTTAAATATATATATGTAACCGAGCATCTGCATGGCGATGGCCGTTATCACCATCATATGGTCGTAAATGGTACGGGATATGACTACGAGACGCTCTGTGCTCTATGGACCGGCGGATCGAATATAGAAATTGATTATATCAATCCCCATGATTATGCGGCACTTGCGCAATACCTTACCAAGGAGCCGCGGGAGGCAGGCAGCAGCAACGGCCAGCGGAGCTGGACACCGTCGTTAAACCTGGACAAGCCAACACGGGAGAGTGTACTGGTCGAAGATTATGTCGGCCTTTCGGCGCCACCGGGAGCGACGATACTCGAGACGGATGGCAAACAAAACAGTTGGGGATCCTATGCCTATTTAAAATGTCTGATGCTGTCCCACGCAGTGCCGCACAGGACAGCTCGCTGCAGACGAAAAAATCTATAAGGCTTATTTATTTTCGGACTCGGAGCAGTGTATATCTTCTGAAAAGCCTATGCCGAAAAAACACAAAGGAGGATAATAGCGATTGCAAAAAGACTGCAGATGTGCTACAATAACAGTGCGAGATGGATGGATAATCTGTCCAGTGTGTGGCAAGGGACGCACACTGAGAATCCTTCCTACAACATATGCCCGCGACGCTATCGTATTCTGTAAGCGGTGCGGTGCCGAATCGATAATCAACATACAGGCCAGTGCCAGTGCCGATGTGCCAGCGCCCGATGCTTTAAGGGATTAAGCCCTTTATGCATTGGGCGCTTGTGTTTTTTTGGGGAGGAATGTCAATTGGCGCGGAAACCGCTTCGGCCATGTTTGGCCCCGGGGTGCGATAAACTGACTGTCGGACGGTATTGTGATAATCACAGATATCTTGCCAGCACCCCGAAACGAAAGACCAGTGCCCAGTGGCATTATTTTTACAGTCTGCGTGTATGGCGGTATAAGCTTCGGCCTGAACAACTGGCAGCTGAACCGACTTGCCGTGAGTGCCGCAGACATGGAATCCGGACAACCGCAACCGAGGTCGACCACATTGAACCTCACCGCGGTGATATGGGAAAATTTCTTGACCCTGGCAACCTGCAAAGTCTCTGCCACTCATGCCATTCGGCAAAGACAATGCGTGAGATAAACAGCGAAAAGTCTAAAAAGATTTGACAAAAATCCAGAGCAAAATGTCCCGTGTCTTGGGCGCGCGTGCGCTCGCTCATTCGCACAGGCGCGCGCACGAACCGCTTCGCGGTTTTCGAGTCGTCCCCCCGCCTGAAAAACTTTCAAATCTGGCATAGTATAGCCACCAGCGGAGGTACATGCGGGATTTTCCCCACCAAAAAATTTCTTAATAGGCATAATTTTACAAAAAAGAAGGAGCGAAGGGAAAATGGCAACTATCAGAGTGGTTAAGACATGCAGGGATTGCGGCATGCCATTTGAAATCACATCCGGGCAGATGCGCTGGCTTAAGGCGAAGGGGTTGGAGCCGTTTTCTCGTTGCGCTCAGTGTCGGGCCGCAAAGCGGTCGGCTAACCGAAAGGAGACTATCAGGGATGGATAAGGATGTGATCATTTGAGTGGAAGCAGGCAGCCAACGGCGGTACTGATAGCAAAAGGAAAAAAGCATCTGACCCGTGCAGAAATCGAGGAACGTAAAGCCAAGGAAGTGCACAATTGCGAACCGGTTAAGCAGCTACGGTCACCGGCATATCTCCCCGAACAGCTTAGAGAGCGTTTTGGCAAACTTGCAAAACAGCTCATAGCTCTTATGCCAACAATGGTAGCAAGACCAGATGCCGATACTTTGGCCAGGTATGTAATGGCAGAGGACGCCTTTTGCGCAGCCTACGATAACGAAACTCAAGCCATAGCCAGGGGTATGACGGATATGGCGGGAAAGTGGGCGGCGATAGCCGATAAGCATTTTAAGCAGTGCAGAAACTGTGCAACCGATCTGGGACTGACTCTATCTGCGCGGTGTAATCTTGTTATTCCACAGGGCGCCGAAAAAGAGCCTGAGAATCCTTTCCTAACGCTGTTGGAGCGTAAGGATGCCTGAAACAATAAAACTTGCGCCAGGTATTGAGATACTAACCCCAGATGACGGCAGCGAGTTACGGTATTCAGATTCTGCCGTAGATATAGTAACATCCTTCATTTCCCTACTGCCCTTTGGACAAAATGAATGGGCAGGAAAGCAGTTTGAACTGCTTGACTGGGAGCTTGACGCTATACGACAGTTTTACGGAGAACAGGTAAAGGACGAGTCTGGCGAGTGGGTCAGATACCGGCATTATTTGTACGATGAGCTGCCCAAGAAGAACGGCAAGAGTGAGTTTGCTGCTGCTCTTGGCCTTTACCATCTCGTAGGGGACGGAGAGAAGCAGCCTCGTGTCGGTCTGTTTGCCGCCGATAAGGAGAACGCCAGTATAATTTATAATGCAGCAAAATATATGGTGGAAAACTCAGCGTTGAGCCGTCCGGAGAAGAATCCGCTTTGCTGGTGTGTAGACTCAAGGAAAGAAATACGCACGAAATTTGGCGGAGTTCTCAAAGTATACTCCGCTGATGCAGACACAAAACACGGCTATTCATTCAGCTGCGTTATATTCGATGAACTACACGCTCAACCAAACCGTAGGCTATGGGATGTAGTGACTTTCGGGTCCGGGTCTGCAAGAAAGCAACCGGCATATATAGTGCTGACAACGGCAGGCGATGACCCGGACCGCAACAGCATCGGATGGGAGATACATGAAAAATGCCGCCGGATTCTTAACCTGAGAGCGGGACGGCCTGAAAGTATAACCGACGAGGACGACCCTCTGTGGTGTCCTATAATGTATGGTGTAAGTATCTTAACTGGCGATGATGAGGATAAAATCGCTGAATTAGATATATATGACGAAAAACTATGGTATCTTTGCAATCCGAGCCTTGGCAGGACAGTCAGACTCCGTACTTTGCGGCAGGAGGCTCGTGCCGCCAGACAAAGCGAAGCAGCTGAGCGCTTATTCCGTTGGCTTAGGCTCAACCAGTGGATATCGACTAAGACGGTCGGTTGGCTTCCTCTTACACTCTGGGACCGAACGCAAATCAGGCCACTGCCCGATTTGCATGGAAAAAGGTGTTTTGGAGGCCTTGACCTGTCCAGCACTACCGACCTCACAGCCTTTGTGCTGGTGTTCCCGCCGCAGGAAGGGCTCGATACATGGATTGCGATTTTCAGAGCTTGGACTCCTGATCAGGATATAGAGTCAAGAGAAAAGCATGACCATGCACCTTACAGGGACTGGGCGAGAGCGGGTTTTTTAACAATATGCGAAGGCGACATGATAGATTATCCAGATGTCATCACAGCGATAGTCGACGCTCAAAAAGCTTATGACCTGCGCCTGCTCGGCGTCGACCCGTACCTGTCCCGCACGATAACAGCACAGCTGCAGGACAACGGTATCATGGTTGCTGAAATCCCGCAAACGATGCAGAGGATGTCACCTGCAATGAAGCAGATAGAGGAAATGCTGCGCGGCAGGAGCCCGGAAGGAAAGATGCTGCATGAGCACAACACCTGTGCGCGCTGGTGCTTTGGTAATGTCAGGTGCCGCACCGACGGTAACGGTAACATGAAACCGATGAAGAATCTTTCGCGAGGAAGGATAGATGTTGCGGTTGCGCTTATTATCGCGGTTGCGACGTCTAAACTTGATCCGGGCCCAGATATTAACGAGCGTATTGCGCAGAGAGGATATGCCCTGAGATGAAATTTATTAAGGTATTCCTGTATATAATCGATGATTTGCTATATATCGCGGGACTTGCAGCCATTGCTATCGGTGTATCGATGATATATGAGCCGGCTGCATGGATTTCCGCCGGCTGTGGTCTGGTCGCGTACGCGATAATGATAGCGCGGAAATAGCGAGAGGCCCAGAGGATTTAGTGAACAGCGGGCCGGTATTTTTAATTTAGAAACGTATAGTATCAGTGCCCGTGCCACAGCGCCAGCGCCCCATACATTGATGGGGCACTGACGCTGTTTTTATTTATTCGGAGGTTATCAATATGTTGTTAAAACGTGGTTTGCACGCTAACAAAGATCCGGCCGCTATATATAAAACCCTTGAGAGCGTTGAAGATTTCTTCGCTGTACGGAGAAGCGGAATGGAGGTTACCCGCGAGAGCGCAGCAAGCCTGTCCGCCGTCGCAGCCGCGCATCGTATCTATACAAACTCACTTGCGGTAATGCCGTGGGTAGTACGCCAGAAGGTCGGAGATGAGCGACGCGAGCCCCCGCATTATCTCGAACGTGTTCGCAAAATCAAAATGTGCGAGACCATGACGCCATATCAGGTGCAAAAGGCCGTTGCATCCGACGCTTTTTGGTACGGGGTAGGATTTGCATATCCCCGTTGGGGAACGGACGGCCATGTTGCAGAAATAATCCCACTGCCAAGCAGAGGGCATCGGCGGTATGTTGACCAGGACACGGGTTTGCGTTGGTACAGCTTTTCCGTCAATACAGAGCAGCCGGAGGCCGCCAAAATCACACGCAAGTTCCGTGCTGACGAATTGCTCATCCATTTCTTTGAAAGCTATAACGGTTATACCGGCGTTGGCATGCTCGATATTGCGTCCGACGTAATCAGGACGGATCTTTCCGCGCAATCCTATGCCGATAAGTTTTACACAAACGGGGCAAGGCCGTCTGGAATAATCGAGGTCGATCACGACGCAAACGAGGACACGAGGCGGACGATTCGCGACGACTTTGAGGCGATGGCCTCTGGTATGGATAATGCTTTCCGTGTAGCGGTGCTTGATCTTGGAATGAAATACACGCCAATGGGGATATCGCAGAAAGACAGCCAATATCTTGAGAGCCGTGCCTTTACCGTTGAGGAAATATCAAGGTTTACGGGAATTCCGGGGTATATGCTCCAGACGGGCAAGCAGAGCTATCAGTCAAACGAGCAGCAGCAAATCGACTTTGTCACCAATACCCTGAATGCACCTGTTACACAGATGGAACAGGAGTGGAGTTCAAAGCTGCTGACTATATCAGAGCAGCGGGAAGGATATTACCTCAAGCGCAACATGACAGCGCTGC
>CAZIHY010000035.1:1688-12712 GCA_964539115.1 uncultured Oscillospiraceae bacterium | reverse complement strand
GACAGCGCTGCGCGGGCAGCTTACCACGAAAAGATGATAGGCCTTGGCATCGAAAATCAGGATGAGGCGCGTGCCCTCGAGGATCGCAGCCCACTGCCGAATGGCCTCGGTCAGCATTACTGGATGAGTAAGAATTATGACACCATTGAGAACGTAATGTCGGGAGGTGAAGCAAATGGAGCTTGAAATAAGAGGCACGCTCCTGTCAAACGATATGGCGGACATATACCGCTGGTTTGGTTGGAGGGACCTAACGTGCCCGTCAGACATAACCGCAAAGATTGCCGAGTGTCCTGCAGATGAGAATATCACTGTCCTTATAAATTCACCTGGCGGAGATATGACCGTCGGAAGCGAATTGTGTTCGGTCTTTCGCCGCCGCGGGAACTGCCGTGCTGTCGTACAGGGCTACGCGGCGTCCGCTGCAACGATAGCAATGATGGGATGTACACATATTTCCGCCGAACCTTCGGCGCTGCTGTGTTACCACAACCCCAGTATAAACGAGGAGGGAACTGGCGCACTCTTCTACATGCCAGCGAAAGTGCAAAAAATGCCCGCGACGCAATCATCGATCTGTATGTTGCCAGGGGAGGAGGTGACCGCGCAGCGATAACCGCCTTGATGGCAAAGGACGAATGGATCAGCCCCGCACAGGCTCTTGAATACGGGCTGATAGACGAGGTCATCTCCTTCGGAGATGAAGAGGATGACGACCCCACAGTAGTATCTTTCGCAGCGTCTGCGTTCGGACTGCCCAGGATAACCGCACGCATGCGTGACGAATATACAGCAGCAAAGAAAGAACAGGCGCAATCCTTAAGCGGTAAGGCAAAGCAGTTCACAGCATGGCTTAGTCTGCAAAAAGTTAGATAAGAAAGGATGAGTATATCTATGGCTTTTGACTACACAGCAAAAATAAATGACCTGCGCGCGCAGCGTGCGGAAAAAATCGCGTCAGCCGAGGCGCTGATCTCTGCCGGGAAGCTTGAAGAGGGGCTCGCCCTCAAAGACGAAATTGCAGGAATGAGCTCGTCCATTGCCGGGCTTGAAGCACTGGCCTCCGAGAGTGAGGAACGGGCAGAACTTATTCCAAGTGACATACCGAAAGACGGGAAGAATGTAAGGCCTTTTGCCTGCCTCGGCGAGCAGCTGCAGGCTGTGCATACCGCGGCGACAAAGCATGTTGTCGATAAACGCCTTGTCCAGGTAAACGATGCGGTACTTGGTTCCAACGAGACCACGGGAGCAGAGGGCGGATTTGCCATACAGACAGATTTTGCGGGTGAGATACTTGAATCCGCAGTACAAAGCAGCGACCTGCTTTCCCGTATTGACCGCTACACTGTGGGGGCCAACAGCAACAGCGCACGTTGGCTTATGATCGATGAGACGGACGTTTCCGCTACTGTTTTCGGCGGTGTGCAGATGTATTGGGCTGCCGAGGGATCGACCGTTGCGGCATCCCGTCCAAAGTTCCGGGAACTGAAACTCGATCTTGAGAAAATGATGGGATTTGCATATGCGACGGATGAGCTTCTTGAGGACGCTGCATTTATGACCGTATTTTTCGGCACAGCTTTTGCGGTTGCGGCCGACCGGCTGCTTACTGAGGCGATAATCTCGGGTGACGGCGCAGGCAAGCCGCTTGGCATACTTAACAGTGGCGCACTTATCTCCGTTGCAAAAGATACCGATCAGTCTGCCGGAACATTGACCGGGCAGAACATACTTAACATGTGGCAGCGTGCATTGACAAAAAATCGCGCAAATATGATATGGCTTATGCATCCGGACCTTGAAAGCCAACTGCCAACTCTGTCCGTTACTGACGGCACAAGCTCCAAGTTCCTATGGAATCCCGAAGGCGGCCTGCGCTCGCTGGACTATCAGTCCATTTTCAACAGACCTGTTGTATTTGACGACAACTGTTCTGCCGTAGGCAGCAAGGGAGATATCATGCTCATCGATCCCAAAGAGTACATGCTGTTACAGAAGGGCAGTGTTAAGCAGGATTGGAGCATGCACGTTGCTTTCCTGACTGACCAGAATTGCTTCCGCTTTATCTTCCGCTGCAACGGTGCGCCCAAGAAAAATAAGCCCGTTAAGATTAAGAACAGCTCCAATATGCGCAGCCCGTTTGTGACACTGGCTGCAAGAACTTAAGGAGGACGAATATGAACAGAATCAGCGAAGATATTGCCGTCATCGTGGCCAAAGCGCCGGCCTCTCTGGCCAGCGCAACGGAGATGACGTCGGATTACATATCCGCTGCAGGACGCAGCTCGATTGACTTTGTCGTGCAGTTTGCCGAACTTGACGCGGAAAAGACGCTGACAGTCGAGATCTATCAAGCCGACGATTCCAGCGGGACCAACGCGGCCAAGCTTGCGGAGGCTACGTTTACGGCGCCCAGCGCAATAACAGCAGGTGGCCGCGCGATAGCATCTATAAACCCGGCCGGCGACAGCAAGCCCTACTATGCTGTAAAGCTGCAGCATGACCAGGGCGCGGCCGTTGTCTGCGGCGTGCTCGCCCTTTGCCGCGAAATATATCTGCCTCCTGATGCAGGGTGGGTGCTGCAGGCTTAATTGTAGTAAGGAGGAGATGGCTATGACTTCAAAAGAGCTTACTGCTCTTAAAGCTTATATGTATATTGATACAGATACTGATGACGGACTTATCTCGTCGCTTTATGCGGCGGCAATCGAATACATGGCCAACGCGGGAGTCACTGCCGAGGTAGCAGGAGCCATTTCCCCAGCTCTTTACCGTAACTGTGCTTTTGGCCTGACGCTCCAATATTATGACAAGCGCACCATCGAAACTTCCGGCGCGTCGAATGCTCTGACCCTTGGAGTGCGCAACCAGCTCAATCAGCTCAAAGGTATCGAACTTGCAGCGCGCTCCAGCGGGGAGGGGGTATCAAAGTGACAGTAGATCCGGGTGAAATGCGCGCGGAAATCAGCATCATACGGCGTGATGTTTCAATCAACGGCAACGGATACCCGAGCTTTACGGACACTGTTGTTCGGACGTGTAGGGCAAAATTTTCCCAGACCTCCGGAACTGAGATTATAAAATCAAACGCGGATTTTGCAGAGCTTAAGGTGCGTTTCCTTGTTCGCTGGACAAGCACGCCTATTGAGCGAAGGATGCTCGTCAAATACTCTGACGCAGAATACGAAATCAAGTACATAAACAGTTATGGCGACTCCAAAAAATATGTTGAACTGTGGTGCGAGTTGCTGACTCAGAAAGGGTGATGAAATGTCTGTAAACGCCAGAATCATAAATGCTGTAACGCCCGTCGTCCCGACCTGTGTTCCAAACATATACAGGGGCAAGGAGCCGGAATACTGCACCTTTAACTACTTTACTGCGCCGGCAGCACTCGGCGAAAACACGCCGGGCGCTATTGTTTACAATTGTCAATTGCACTATGTGCTGCCCTATGGCGACGACCCCACATCTACGGTTGGCAGGCTCTGCGCGGCCATCGGACAGGCAGGATTTACATGGCCGGGTGTAGAGGATGCCTCTGATGAAGACGGACTGCATTTTGTGCTCGAGTTTGAGGGGTGCGACGGTGGGTATTAGCGGCTCATTTGAGGGGTTGAACCTTACGCTCATGGAACTTGCGGAAATTCCGGATGATGTGGTCGACAAGATGCTTGCAGCGGGTGCAGAAGTGGTCAAGGCGGCGCATAAGCGTAAGTTGCGCGAGCTAGGCCTTATTGACACAGGGGTATTGGAGGGATCTGTAACGGCGCATAGCAAAGTAGACCGTAAGAGTGGCCGAAGATATTATCTGGTTTATCCATCCGGTACACACCATACCTACAATAGTGTTAAAAAAGTAAAAGTATATAAACGATCCAAACATGGCCGCACCTATACTGTTGGCGGGGGATTACGCAAAGCTTCCGCAGGCGATGTCGGCTTTGTTCTGGAGTATGGCGCACCACGGCGAGGAATTAGAGCCTATCAGTGGATGGCACAGGCTAACGCCGAGTGCGAGAACGACGTTCTCGCCGCCGAGGAGTGGGTATACGACGAATGGCTTAGAAGCAAAAATCTGATATGAAAGGATGATATAAATGCCTGAATTTGATCTCAGGGGAATTAAGATCGGCAAATACAACAACTCAGGTGGTGCCATATCTTATTCGAACGTGACCAGCGTCGGAGATGCTATGAACGTCAACCTCGAGCTGAAGTACGCAGAAGGCCGCCTTTATGCCGAGAGCTCACTTGCTGAGTATCTGCGCAAGGCGACTGGCGGTACCATCTACATCGGCACAAAGTACATACCTGCCGCCGCGCAGAAAATCATGTATGGCGCGCGGGATGGGAGCCGCACAGTTGGAAGCTCGCCGGTCAGTGGTCTCAAATATGGCGCTAAGGACGAAAGCGCCTATGTCGGTGTAGCGTTTTATGCCCCGGACATGATAGACGGCGTACAGAAATACACATGCATGTTTGTCGCACGCGCGCTGTTTGGCTTACCGGGTTGGACGCTGACAACACTTGGCGAGTCTATTACCTTTAACACGCCGACAACTACGGGTGAATTCCTGCCCGACCACAGTGCGACGAAGGAACTTATAGAAACAGGGGTGTGCGATACTGAAGCAGACGCGACGGCATGGGTATCGCTCGTTCTGGGAGAGGAGACGACCTGATGGCGGATGTAAGGCTTCGCGAAGAGCCCTTCGAGTTTGATGGCAATACTTACATGCTGCGTTGCAACATGAACGTGCTTGCCGATATGCAGGAACTCGGTGGAGGCGACTTTGAAAATGTGCTGGACGGAACTATTGCCAGCGCCCTGTCCGTGCTGACGGTCATGCTTAACGACTACGCAGATGAACAGGGTTGGGCCGTAGTAACTCGAAAAGCTGTCGGACGCCGCATCAACCCGTCCGAGTTCAAGCGATTTACGCCGAAAATGTGGGCCCTTGTGACTGATGCGCTAAAGGGCGAGACCAACGCGCAGGAGCAGTCCGAAAAAAACTGACAGGCCGGGCAAATCGAGGCGGCATAGACTTTGCCTGGTATCTTAACATATGGCTTAACTATTGGCATAATCCTGAGCCTGTGTTTTGGCGTACCATGACTCCAGCCCGAATGCATGCTCTTATCAGGGTCAGTTTCCCACAGACAAAGATCAAAAAAGGCGGCAGCTTGCATGCCTTTCTTTCGGGAGGTGAGTAATTGGGAACCCGTACCGTATCGACAAAGGTCAAGCTGGAAGGCCTTTCTGAACTGAAAGCAAGCATTGATGAAAACTACGCGGCAATCGGCATGATTAATGCGGAAATGAAGTCGCTCGACCTGACTATTAAGTCCGGAGAGGAGTCTGTTGCCAATTACATCAAGCGGGGAGAACTCCTGGAACAGCGCCTGCTGACGCAGAAGGACAGCGGGGAGAAGTTAAAAGAAATATGGGAACAGACTGTGGCTGTTTACGGTGAGGCCAGCGAAGAAGCATCCAAAGCCGCAAAAAAATATTATGACAATGAAGCGGCGATAAAAAGGACCGAACAGGCCGTAAAAAACAATAATGAAGCCATGGAAAAGGCGGCGGCAGCAGAGAAAAAGGCCGCCGGAGGTCTTGAGGGCTTCGCGGCCAAGGTCAAGAGCGCATTTACCGAGACAAAAGGTCTTGGAGATGTTCTTAACGACGCCGCGGGGAAGTTTGGCATAGACTTGCCGCAAGGCGCTGCGAGCGCGCTTAACAGTCTTGGCAGCTTCAGCGCCGCAGAGGCTGCCGCGGCGGCGGGATCAGCCGCGCTTGTTGCTGCTATCGCAAAAGTCGAAAAGCAGCTCATTTCCATGACCAAGGAGGCCGCTTCCGCCGCCGATGAAGTCCTGACGCTGTCGCTTCAGACCGGAATGACGACACGGCAAATACAGGAATTCCAGTACGCATCCGAGCTTATCGACGTGTCCTTGGACACGCTGACAGGCTCGCTCACCAAGCTCACAAACAACATGGAGTCAGCGCGTGACGGCTCGGAGAGCACGCAAGCTGTTTTTGACAAGCTTGGCGTTTCCGTTACCAATGCCGACGGCAGTCTCCGTGACGCGAACACGGTGTTTTACGAGGCTATAGACGCCCTTGGCGAAATCGAAAACTCTACTGAACGCGACGCGCTGGCAATGGACATCTTCGGAAAGTCTGCGCAGGACTTGAATCCGCTTATTATCGCGGGCTCCGACGCGCTGGAGGAATTTGCTCAAGAGGCTCAAGATGTTGGCGCTGTGCTGACTGACGATCAGCTCGAGGCGCTGGGCGGAGTTGACGACGCATATCAGCGCTTTGGCAATACGCTCGACGCGACAAAAAAACAGCTTTCCGCCGAATTTGCGCCCTATCTCAGCGAGTCACTGAAAGACCTTACAGGGTTTATCGGCAACCTGGGCGCGTCGTTTAAGGAATCCGGCATAGTATCTTCCTTTGGCATGCTGCTCGAGTCGTTATCGGGGATTATAGGACCGTCGGACGAGCTGGCGAACAATCAGATACCCGCGCTGGTCAGTGCGCTCAGGCCACTGGCCATGATAGTCGCGGCAATCGCGGACGCGGCAGATTTGATATCGGGCTTGCTCAATCTGGACTTCTCCAAGGTCGGAAAGGCATTAGGCTTTGGTTATTCCTATGGCAACGGCAACAACATACAAACTCTGCGCGAGCAGTGGCAGCAGAGTGATATAAACGCAGCGACAGAGGCAAGCGGATACGGCCAGTATTATGCCAACGGTCAGTGGTACGGCAGCTATGACCAGTACTTGCAGACTCAGTACAATACATCGGGCTATTCCGGCACATTTGAGGCCTGGAAAAACGCACAGGGTTATAACGCTGCAGGCGATAACAACTGGCGCGGCGGGTTGACGTGGGTTGGTGAAAACGGTCCGGAGGTACTCAACCTGCCAAAGGGCACGCAGATATACAGCGCGCAGGAAAGCCGCGAAATGGCCGGCGGAGACACTTTTAATTTCTACGTCGACATTAGAAGTATCAGCGATCTTCAGGATCTTATCACTATGGCCAAAAATCAGAGACGAATAGCGAGGATGTACGGATGAGCTCTACTATCACATTGACCGCAAATCGCTCGGCTAAGCTGAGCCAGAAATATCCCTACGTTAATTATCCAAATCCGTCATATGTTGATTTGCGTCCCAGCGACGAACTCACTTATGATTATCTGCTGCTTGGCTTTCCTTCGATGCCGGAAAACCTTGCGTACAGGCCGATAAGCAATATAAGCCTGTACGCATATTGGGACGTGACCATAAGCGGGAAAAGCGCTGCGTGGGGCTATGAGACGGCTGATGCCGCTGCCGCATGGGATGCGGAGAGCGTTACCTATGACAGTTACGGCCTTTACGAGTTTTATTACTCCGGTATGGAGTGGTATAACGTTGCCGAGTACAATTACAGCGGCCCGACCGCCAAGCAAAAGGAGCTTTACAGCATCCCTGAAACAGTCCTTTTTGGCTACAAAAACGGCTGGCCGCGGCTCTATGGCACGGGAGGGAGCTGCAAACCGTACCTGATTGTTACATATGGCGACGAAGACGTCACGCCGGTCGTCAAGGCGAGCAACCTGTACTCTTACGCGCCCAAAACGCTGGATAATGTTTTTACGTGGTCTGTCAGCCAGTCAGACTACTCCTGCTCCGGCCGGTATACGCAGGCCTCTGCGGTGTTCCGATGGAAAGCCACAGAGAGCGAGACGCCTGTTGAGATTAGTCTCACGACAGAGCAGAGCGTTACTATACCGGCCAATACGCTGACGGGAAACCAGCTTATATATCAGGTCGAGGTCATCACCAATACCGGCGATACGGTTACAACGGAGTGGATCACATTATCTACTACAGGGCCGCTGCCGACGATTCTTGCGTCTCCGAACTCCGGCTTTATTCCCAAACATGCCGCCGGTACATATACATGGTCACTGCAAATGGCGGAGGGAGCCGTTGAAGAGTCTGTTCAGGAGTCTGCCATATTCCGCTGGCGCACCGGCGAAGGCGCAGCGCCGCTTGAGACGGCACTGACGACAGAGCAAAGCGTCGCCTTACCCGCAGAGACGATAACGACAGATTCAATGCAGTGGCAGGTAAGTATTCAGCTTAGTCCCGCAGGTAGCCTGACAAGCGACTGGTTCACCTGCTCAACGGTTGAACCCTTGTCATCGGCAGTATGCCTCAGTCCAAGGAATTCGATTGCGGACAATTCTCGGGCGTTGACATTCCAATGGAGCCATGTTACGTCCAGCGGTCTTGCTCCGACCGCCTCAGAACTGCAGCAGAGCGTTGACAATGACGAGTGGACAACGCTGGCAACCATCCAGGGCAGTGCCACGGAATATCTGGTACCAGCAAACACGCTTCCGGCCGGGCAGCTATATTGGCGTGTCCGTACTTATAACACCGATGAAATAGCGGGCGAGTGGTCACAAGCTGCTGGCATTATTGTTATTGCGGCACCCACAATGCCGTCCGTATCTGTTGACAGCGGGCCTCGCCCGACCATCACATGGCAGGCAGAGGGACAGCAAGCTTATCAGTTGCGTATAGACAACGATGTTGACACGGTCAGATATGGCACCGGCAAAAGCCTCAAGTGGGGCGAGTATTTACCTGTCGGGAGCTATATTGCCGGCGTGCGTGTCCAGAATAAATACGGACTTTGGTCTGAATGGGGCTCGATCGGCTTTGCCGTGACCGAGCCTGCCTATACTATCCCATTGACGGTTGAGGCGTCGCATGTAGCGTCTTTGTCGTGGCCAGACGGAGGGTATGACAAATATTATATATATCGTGACGGCGTGCCTGTTGCAAAAATCGGCGGTACAGCCTATGTCGACAACGAATCTGCCGGAAGCGTTACCTATAAGCTCATAGGCGCTTATGATGGCAGTGATACCTATGGAAGCAGTGTTGATGTCACCGTCAATATTGTGCCCGATACCCTAATGATATGTGATCTCGACGAGGGTGCCGAATGGATTTTCCTTGAGCTGTCATCGACGCAGACACGAAGTGAGAGCATTAGTTTCAGCCGCACGGTAAGTTATATGTATTTTGCCGGTGCCGGCTTCCCCAGTGCGGAAATTTCCGAAAGTCAGGACCGCACAATAACCTTTATGGCCGCATTTAAGGAGCGGGGAACGGCACAGAGATTTGACCGGCTAATTGGACACAGGGTAATTGTCAAGACCAGAGGCGGAGACATAGCTATCGGGCCGCTGGCGGCAATATCGAAAACGTCCAACGAGTTTTATACCGCATACAACTGCAGCGTCCGGCACTGCCGGACACAGGAGGCGATTGAACTTGATACGTAATATAGATGCCAAGGTATACATTTACCGTGACGGAGCTCAGTTCGGGGAGCTTTTGTTTGACCGGAATTCCCCTCCTGGCATAAATGCCCTTGCCGATGCGGAGATACATATGTCACTGAGCGGGACATTCTTGCCTAATAAAGACATGGATCTCTTCCGCGACGAGTTGCGGCCAGTCCTCATCATTGATGGAGAGGAGTTCGGGGTTGGCTATTATCCAATCGGTACAGTTAGCGACAGTATCAGCGACTACGGCAGACTATGGCAGATTGAGGCTTATGACAGGGGATATATAGTTAAGAGTTTTTGCGCAGAGACGCGTCTGCACCTGGATGCCGGTGCGAACTATCTCACCGTTGTAAAGCAACTGTTGACTCAGGCAGGGATTAGCAGTGTCATCGAAACACCGACAGCGCAGGTTCTTGCGGAGGATCGCGAGGATTGGGATATTGGGACTGACTATCTGAGTATAATCAACACTCTGCTCAGCGAGATAAATTATAATTCCCTGTGGTTCAATTTTGACGGTGTTGCAGTCCTGGAACCGTACTCGGAGCCGGATGCAGATTTCATAAATTACGAATATGACGGTACTACGCAGGCGTCCGTTATATCAATGGATGCATCTATTGAGACGGACCTGTTTGATAAACCAAACGTGTTTATTGCTATCTGTGATAATCCGGACAAGGATGACGTTATGTCTGCTACGGCTGAGAACAACAACCCGGGGTCTGCATTGAGCATAATCAGAAGGGGCAGGCGTATTGCCCGAGTTTATAAAATCGATAATATTGCCGACCAGGATGCGCTGCAGGCCTACGCTGACAGGCTGTGTTATGAGTCGCAGCTTGGAAGCCAGACGGCAATTATCCAAACGGCACTTGAGACCGGGCATGGAATTGGCGACGTTATTGCAATAAATCATCCGGCGCTTTCAGGTATATGCGAGGAAACTGCGTGGAGTATGTCGCTTGGAGCCGGCCAATACATGACCCATACTCTTAAAAAGGCGGTGTATCAATAATGGATGTGCTTAACTGGGAAGAACCGTTGGAAGCAAACCCGGAATTTAATTTTGCAACGGTTGGAGACGTATACGACGACGGCCTGTCTTTAATTTTTGACGGCTCCGATACTCCGAGTGAAAAGCATTACAAATGCAATGCATCCGTCAAATTTACAGCCGGGGACAGGGTGAAAGTACTGGCAGATAGTGGAACATATGTGGTCGAGTACGTTGTGGGCTGTCCGGCACAGGGTGGCGGAGGTGTCGACGCCGACACGCTTGGAGGTAAGACGGCGTCCGAGCTTTCGGTTTCGCACGCAGAAACGGCGGGAAGCGCGGGAAGCGCTGCCAAGGCGTCGAGCTCGGATACCGCAACTAACGCCGATAATGCGTCCAAGCTCAACAACAAGACCGAGGCAAACCTTTCTGTTGCCAGCGCTGCCAAGGCAACCAGCGTTGTAAACCAGTACATGCCCGCAACGAGCGTCATACAGTTCTACGGCACAGGATCTACGCTGAGATTCAGGGTTGGGACAAGCGGCACCTGGACCAGTCTTACATAAGGGAGCGATACACGAGATATATGAACACAACGATAGATATAGCGGCTCTCCCAGGCTCGGTGTTCCTCGGACGCTGCGGGGAGAACG
>CAZIHY010000035.1:0-1588 GCA_964539115.1 uncultured Oscillospiraceae bacterium | reverse complement strand
GCCGAGGTAGCCGCCTATGCCCTTATCGCTGAGCGGAGCGCTGAAACGGCAGAGCAGGCAATGGAGCGGGCGCTTGACGTTATCCCTATTGGAGGGAGCGAGGGACAGGTTCTTACAAAGGTATCCAATAAAGACAGAGATACCGATTGGATGGATCCGCAGGGGAAGGGCGAGGGGAACGTATATTCAACGGACGTGGAGTATATTGCAGTGCTGGACCAAGAGGAATACGATGCCCTAACGGAAAAGTCGCCCACGACGCTTTATCTGATACGGGGGTAACGATATGGGATGAATATAGGCGATACCCACATCTCCGCACTTTTCTGCGGCAATATGGGAATAAAGAAGGCCGTCGTTTCCGACGCCACAGTATATACCCGTCCCGGTGGGTACTTTTATATAGAACTTGAAACCAATCAGAACAATACAAATCAAAATATAAAAGAGGAGAATGAGAATGGCTAGTTACTTTAATTTGACACTGGATACGACAGCGCCGTCAGGGTTAACACTGTCTATCAATGACGGTGCCCTATACGCTACCAGCGCAGCGGTTGCCCTAACCATTGGTCTGACCGATGAGTCCACCACCGGCTATCAGATGAAAATATGGGGCGTTTCCGGGGCGGAGAGCGAGGCGACCGCCAGCTGGGAGAATTATGCGGAGAGCAAGAGCGTGACCCTGACTGATGGAGACGGACTAAAGACTGTGTATATAAAGGTCCGCGACGATGTTGGCAACGAGTCCTCCGCCTTGTCTGACACCATAACGCTTAACACCGCAGTTCCTGTTGTCAGCATTACCGGGCCGGACAAGACGAAAATCTCCAAAGTCTCCGGTTACAGCCAGAGTATCATCAACTTTACCTCTGACGTTGCGTTCGAGGAGTATAAAGTCTGTGTCGTGCCTCAGACAAGTTCCACACAGGGCGCGGGCACTGTCATCCCGTCAGACGGTGGCTCTATCAACACTTCCGGAAGTGCGGGCAGCTATCCGGCCACGACCAATATTCAGGTCACCATCACCGGCGCGGATCTCGAGGCCGCTTCTTCCGGAGACGGTGTGAAGATTATCAAGGTGTTTGTCCGCAATGAGGCGGGCACTTGGAGTGTGGCATAATGGCTGCGCCGCAGCTGACGTTTTCTGTCAGCGGCAACAAGATATCCGATGAGGCCGGTTTTGATTCTATCACTGTACAGTTTGCGGCGGACATAGCGTATCAGACGTTTGAGTGTCGGGCTACAAAGGCAGGAGAGGATTACGGAGTAGGAAGGGGCGCACTTATCGCGTCCTTTTCCCAAACCCCAGCGGATACCCAGCGGACATTTGAAGTCTACGACGACTATCTGCTCAGCGGGGATGGAGAATATCGCATTTCCCTGTTCGCCCAAGGTGAGGACGGGAGCTGGAATGACAACCATGGCTTTATCCCCGATGGCGAAACGGAGACAATGATTACCGCAGATGGAGAGGAATATCTGGTAATGAGGTGAGACAATGGCATATAACAGCGCATATACCGGGGCAGAGATCGATGCAGCAATCGGAGCCGTGCGGGAAAAGGAAGATAAATGGGACAGTAAG
>CAZIHY010000034.1:8458-21177 GCA_964539115.1 uncultured Oscillospiraceae bacterium | reverse complement strand
AAACTCTCCCCCGCTTAAAAACGTGTTTCTTATATTCCCAGGACCGCCGCAAGGACGATGGACATATACTTATCGTCCGAAGCAGCGCTTCGGGACGTGAGGATAATGGGCACCTTCGCGCCGCATACCGTACCGCAGGTACGTCCGCCGCCTGTCGTCGTAATGCTCTTTGCAAGCACGTTCCCGACAACGATGTCAGGCACGACCATTATATCTACGTCGCCGGCCACTGGGCTGTCATAGCCCTTTATTTTTGCCGCCTCGGCGTCCATGCACAGGTCATAGGATATGGGTCCCTCAACGATGCAGTTGGCTATCTCGCCGCGCCTGTTCATTTCCTTGAGCTCGTGCGCGTCAACAGACTCCGGCATCTTGGGATTCAGGTTCTCTACCGCGGCGATAACGCCGACCTTCGGGCACTCGACCCCGAGCTTTCTGAAAACGCCGACGGCGTTGTTTATGAGTATCTCTTTCTGGCTGAGCGTCGGATAAGTCATCAATCCGACGTCGGTTATCGCGAAAACCTTGTGATAATTCGGCGATTCCATCAGCGCGACCAGCGACAGGGAGCCGCTGCCGCGGATTCCGGTCTCGCGGTTGAGTGCGGCCTTCATCAGCGTCGCAGTCTCAAGTTTTCCCTTCATGACGCAGTCGAGCTGGCCGAGATTAACAGCCATCATAGCCGCCTCAAGCGACTCGGCCGTGTCAAGCGTGTTGACCACGCGCGGTACCGGAAGTTCTGTTATGGAAGTCCAGATCTTAACGATCTCTTCCTCTCGCCCGATGAGAGTCGGTATAACGAGATTGTCACGCACGGCTTCGGCGATCGCCTCAAGCGTGTGTTCGTCCTGCGCCTCGATAACGCCGAGGCGTCCCCTTTTTTCGCTGCTGCCGAGCATAGTCTTGATATCCGCAAAGCTTTTCAAGGCGTAACTTCCCTTTCCAAATCTTAGATTTTTGTCGTCATTGCCAACATATAGTTCTATTATTTTGAATTATACCATGTATTACATCCTATGTCCATACATACAAGGCAAAATATCCTTCCAAAAACAGCACCAAAGCGTGGCAAAACTGCAACACTCACACCGGTCAGCTGAAAAAAATGCAGACACGGATCCGTCCATGTCTGCGTTTTTTCACGTTTATTTTGTGCCGAAGATACGGTCTCCGGCGTCACCGAGGCCGGGAACGATATAGCCGTGCTCGTTGAGGTGGCTGTCCTTGGCGGCAACGAAAATGTCGATGTCGGGGTGCGCCTCCTGCATCGCGGCGATCCCCTCGGGAGCGCCGATGATACACATGAGCTTAACATGCTTGCAGCCGTACTTGTTCTTCAGAAAATCGCACGCCGCGATCGCGCTTCCGCCGGTCGCCAGCATGGGATCGACCACGATGACCTCGCGCTCGGAGATATCGGGCGGCATCTTGCAGTAATACTCCACCGGCTCAAGGGTCTCCGGATCACGGTACAGTCCGATGTGTCCGACCTTGGCGGAGGGGATCAGCTGGAGCATACCATCGACCATGCCGAGGCCTGCGCGCAGTATGGGAACGACAGCCAGCTTCTTTCCGGCCAGACGTTTGACGGCGGCCTTTGAAACGGGCGTAGTTATCTCAACCTCCTCGACAGGCAGGTCGCGCGTCGCCTCATAGCACATGAGCATCGCGATCTCGGATATAAGCTCACGGAACTCCTTTACGCCGGTGTTCTCGTCGCGAAGGATGGAGAGCTTGTGAAGGATAAGCGGATGGTCAAACACGTGAACGGTACTCATATATCTGTCTCCTTTATTTCATTCTGGCCTGACGTTCCCTCTCCGCCTGCGATAGCCGGAGATATACGGGCAAAAGCTCCGCAGCGGAAACAGCGGGCCTGTCCTGCGCCGCCATACAGACGCCCAACGCGCTCTGCAAGCGCAGCGGTTCGGGGGCCAAGACGGCGTCAAGGCCGCATGCATTCAAATGATTATAACACAAATAGGCGCCGTCTCCAACAACAAATATCGTTTTTCCGCAATTTTTAACATCTTCGGCGAGCTCCTGCAGGGAGATCGCCCTGTCCGGACAGAGTCTTTCCGGCTTTCCTTCCCTGATCTCAAAAAGCGCGTTGTAAACCTGGCTGCGCCTTGCGTCCATAGCGCCGCAGATGAGCGCGCCTTCGCCGAATGCAAGCCCGTTCCAGGCCATCGCCTCGAGCGTTGAAACGCCCACGGCGGGCTTTTCGCTGCCCCAGCACAGGCCCTTGACAGTAGCGACCCCGATACGTATTCCGGTGAATGAGCCCGGGCCATGCGACACGGCGATACGGTCTATCTGTGAGAGCTCCGTTTCCGTATTTTTCAGCAGGTCCGCCGCCATAGGCAGCAGCGTCCGGCTGTGGGTCAGTCCGCTGTGCTGGAAATACTGCGCCAGAAGCTCCCCGTCGCGCACAAGCGCGGCCGACGCGCTCTTCGCGCTGGCCTCAAATCCAAGCGTCAGCATGTTTTCCCCTCCTCAACCGTTATTTCGCGCGAATTCTCCCCCGTCTTTCGGAAGATGATGCGCCATTCGCTGCCGTCGAACGCCTCTTCGACGTTCTCGCTCCACTCGACGGCACATATGCCGCCGCGGGCCAAGTAATCCTCCCAACCGATGTCAAAAAGCTCATCGGCTGAACCCAGCCGGTACATATCAAAGTGGAATAGCTCCGTTTTCCCCGGCGCGGAATATTCGTTAACTATCGTGAAAGTCGGGCTGCACACGCGGCAGTCGATGCCCAACCCCCGCGCCATGCCGCGCACGAGGGCCGTTTTGCCGCTGCCCAGCTCGCCGTACATCGCAGCGACGCTTCCTCGCGGCAGCAGGCCGGCAAGCTCCTGTCCGATCTTCTCCGTTTCCTGTTCGGAATTTGAAAGGTAAACCATCTCTGTCAAAGCTCCATATTCGCATAGGCGTTGAGGTCGGGCCCCGCCCGCACGCCCGCGAGAAATTCATAATATCCCTGTGCGCCTATCATCGCACCGTTGTCTCCGCAAAGCTTAAGCGGCGGCATATACAACTTTTTGCCCGCCTTTTGCGCCGCGCGCTCGAAATCTGCGCGGATACGGGAGTTTGCCGCAACTCCGCCTGCCACGACAAGCTTGTCATAGCCCAGCTCCTCCGCCGCCGCCATCGCACGCGGCACGAGCATGTCCGAAACAGCTGCACAGAACGACGCGGCAAGCGAGGGTCTGTCCAGCTCCTCACCCTTCTGCTGCGCGTTGTGCGCGATGTTTATGACAGCCGTTTTGAGACCGGAAAAACTCATGTCGTATGGCGCGCCCTCAATATGTACGCGCGGCAGCTCGTATTTTTTGTCGTCTCCGCCCTTTGACAGCTCGTCCACGGGCTTGCCGCCGGGATATCCCAGCCCAAGCACCCGCGCGGTCTTGTCAAAGCACTCGCCCGCCGCGTCGTCCCGTGTCGCGCCGATGACACGCATATCCGTGTAACCCCGCACGTCGACTATCAGCGTGTTGCCGCCAGAGATCGCAAGACACAGAAACGGCGGCTCAAGTTCCGGATAGGCGAGGTAGTTTGCCGCGATATGTCCCCGGATATGGTGAACGGGTATCAGCGGCACTCCCAGCGTCAGGGCCGCGGCCTTGGCAAAATTCACGCCGACGAGCACCGCTCCGATAAGCCCCGGCGCATAGCTGACCGCAATGGCATTGATATCTTTTTTAGATATTTTTGCTTCGCTGATCGCTCGTTCAGCCAATTGAAATATGACTTCCACGTGTGAACGGGAGGCGATCTCCGGCACGACGCCGCCATAAATGGCGTGCAGGTCCGCCTGCGAGAATATCTGATCTGTCAGAATTTCGCGGCCGTCCCGCGTCAGCGCAATTGCCGTTTCATCACAGGTCGATTCTATCGAAAGTATTATCATTTTTCAGAAAGCGCCTCCCCTCATCCTAAAATGAGCTTCATCAGTATAGCATCTTCGTTTTCTTTTGGATAGTAATTTTTCCTCTGCCCGACGGTGACGAAGCCGAGCTTTTCATAAAGTGCGCGCGCCGGCGCGTTCGACCGCCTGACCTCCAGGTTTATCTCCGCAGCGCCGAGCTCCGAACACCGCTCGATGCCCGCCCGCAGGAGCCGTTCCCCCACTCCGCGGCCGCGGTACTGCGGAAACACGCCGATTCGCACGACCTCCGCCTCGTCCAGAACATGCGTCATGCAGATATATCCCCTCACGCCCTCGTCTGAATCATCGGCAAGAAAAACATGCAGACTGTCGGGCAGCTGCGAGGCGAACATCGCCTCATCCCAGAAATCATCCTCGTGCTCGAAACAGTCAATGTCTTTTTGAGCTATTTCTTTTAGCAGACCTCTCCCAACAGGAGATATTTTACTTTGCATCATGCCAGCTCCTGCCCGAGTGCGCCTCTGCCGTCAGCGGGATTGAAAAACTGACAGCGCTCTCCATCTCCTCGGTCAATATCCTCCTGACCGGTTCAGCGTCGCGCTCGCTGCATTCAACGATAAGCTCGTCGTGCACCTGTAAAACGAGCTTCGCCGTCGGGCACTCCCTGCCCAGCCGCCTGTGGACGTTTATCATCGCGATCTTGATGACGTCCGCCGCGGTGCCCTGTATGGGCATATTCAGCGCAACGCGCTCGCCGAAGGAACGCAGATTATAGTTGGAGGACTTAAGTTCAGGCAGTGGCCTGCGGCGGCCAAACTGCGTTGCAGCGAAGCCGTCCTCCTTCGCCTTTTCCACAACGCTCTTCATATAGTCCCGTACGCCGTGGTATTTTTCCAGATATGCGTCAATATAGGCCCTGGCCTCCGCCTGGGACACCTTTATATCCTGCGCCAGAGAAAACGCCGAGATGCCGTATACGATACCAAAATTGACGGCCTTGGCGTGGCTGCGCTGCGTGACCGTGACCTCCGAGAGCGGCACGCCGAAAACCTGCGAGGCCGTGACGGCGTGGATGTCCTCTCCGCTCAAAAAGGCTTTTTTCATCGCCTCGTCACCCGAGATATGCGCGAGTATGCGCAGCTCGATCTGGCTGTAGTCCGCGTCCACAAGGACCCTGCCCTCGGGCGCGACGAACATCCGGCGTATCTCTCCGCCGAGTTCACGGCGGACCGGGATATTCTGCAAATTGGGCTCCGTCGAGGAAAGGCGGCCTGTTGCGGTTACGGTCATCTGGAACTTTGTGTGCACTCTCCCGTCGGGCGCGATGACCTTTAAAAGTCCGTCGGCATAGGTCGATTTCAGCTTTGTGAGCATGCGGTAATCAAGTATCTGCTCGATTATCGGGTGCTTGCCGCGCAGCGACTCGAGCACGTCCGCGTTGGTGCTCCAGCCGGTCTTGGTCTTTTTGCCGGCGGGCAGCATCAGCTTTTCGAAAAGTATCGCGCCAAGCTGCCGCGTAGAGTTTATGTTAAACTCTTCTCCCGCCAGCTCATAGATCGAGAGTTCAAGCTTTTCAATGCCGGCTTTAAGGCTCTCGCCGAAGTCGGAGAGCTCATTTTTGTCGACAAGGAAGCCGGTGCGCTCCATATCCGCGAGCACGCGGCACAGCGGAAGTTCCATCTCGTAAAGCAGCTTTTCCATGCCGTTCTCTTTAAGCTTTTTCTCAAGCGCCCCACGGAGGAAAAACATAGCCTCCGCGCCCCGCATCTCTTCGCCGCAGTATCTCTTTGAGAGAGTTTTTAGCTCATATCCGCTGCTGGTTGGCTCAAGAAGATACGCCGCTAACGCAGTGTCAAAGCAGAAGCCCTCGGCGGGAAGGTCCTCGTCCAGCAGACGGACGATAAGGTCCTTGACATTGTGGGAGACCAGCCCTGTCTCTCCGGAGAAAAGCCAGCACAGAAAATCACGGGCCTCCATCGGGAAAACGCCCTCATCGAGCGTGTAAACGCACTTTCCGTCGCAAAGTTCGAGCGCCTCGGGGCGGTCGGGAACAAATACGGCGGCATATTCGGCGGCCTTGGCGGCCGCCTTCAGCTCCTCCGGAGACACCGCGCGTCTTTCGCAGGCTTTGCGGCCGGCAGCCGGCGCTTCGGCAGGCCCCCCGTCCCGCTCGACGCCCCATTTTTCGATGAAGCGCGTAAAGCCGAGGCGGGTGAAAATGTCGTATACAGCAGCACCGTAGATCTGCTCAAAACGGGCGTTTTCGGGCTCAAAATCGAGCGGAGCGTCCGTTATGATCGTGGCAAGGGCATAAGACATCCGCGCGCTCTCCTCGCCCTCAGCGAGCTTTTTACGCACGCCCGGCTTTACGTCCAGCGTCTCGAGATCGGCATACACTCCGTCCAAGCTGCCGAAACGCCTTATGAGGTCAAGCGCTGTCTTTTCACCTACGCCAGGCACGCCCGGGATATTATCCGAGCTATCGCCCATCAGGGCCTTGAGATCGATCATTTTCGGCGGCTCGAAGCCATATTCCTCGATAAAGCGCGCGGGGGTATAGTCCGTCGTCTCTGTCTGTCCCATGCGGGATTTAACATGCTTTACGGTGACTCGGTCGTTAATTAGCTGGAAGCTGTCCTTGTCGCCGGTCACAGCGACACAATCCCAGCCGGCCTCTGCGCATTTTCGGCTGACTGTGCCGATAAGGTCGTCGGCCTCATAGCCCTCGAGCTCAAGGCGCAGGACGCCCATCGCGTCGAGCACATCCTTGAGCACCGGCATCTGCACGGCAAGCTCCTCGGGCATGCCCTTGCGCTGAGCCTTGTAGCCATCGAATTTCTTATGCCGGAATGTAGGCGCGGCAAGGTCGAAGGCAACACACAGAGCCTCCGGTTTTTCATCTCCGAGCAGCTTGTGCAGTATGCTCAGAAACCCGTATATTCCGTTTGTCGGCGTTCCGTCCGGTGCGTTGAGCATCCTTATGCCGTAATAGGCGCGGTTGACGATGCTGTTGCCGTCAAGAATCATAAGTTTCATAACTCGTAAACCCTCGTAAACTTTTCTGTCAGATAATCTGTGTAGTACTTCGCGTCGAATCCGCCGCAAATGCGCTCAAACAGCTCGCGCGGGTCATAAAGGCTGCCGTACTTATGGATATGATCGCGCAGCCACAAGGTTATGGGCGCCAAGTCGCCCTTTGCCAGCGCCGTTTTTACATCCACGTCTTTCTCCATAACGCTGAGCATCTGCGCTCCGTATGCGCTGCCCAGCGCATAGGACGGGAAGTATCCGAAGCTTCCGCCCGCCCAGTGGCTGTCCTGCAAAACTCCGCGGGTGTCGTCCGGCACGTCGACGCCGAGGACTTCCTTATACATGCGATTCCATTCAGCGGGCAGTTCGGAGACAGGTAATTCTCCGGAAATGAGTTTTTTCTCAAGTTCATATCTGATATAGATATGAAGACTGTAGGTAAGCTCGTCGGCCTCAGTCCTTATAAGCGAGGGCTCGCTGATATTAACGGCGCGGTAAAAGTCTTTTTCGCCGCTGTCCGCAAGCTGTTCGGGGAATATCTCCCTTATAATCGGGAACACGGCGGAGACAAATTCCTCCGACCGCCCGACGATGTTTTCATAAAAGCGGGACTGGCTCTCGTGGATGCCCATGGAGGCGCCGCCCGAAACAGCGGTGTATTGATATTCGTCCGCAACGCCGAGCTCGTAAAGGGCGTGTCCTCCCTCATGGATAACGCTGTACATCGAGGACGCAAGGTCGTTTTCGTAATAATGCGTTGTTATGCGCACGTCACGGTTGTTGAACTCGGTCGTAAACGGGTGCTCGCTCTCGGCAAGGCCGCAGTGCCCGCGGTCTATGCCCATGACCTCCATGAGCTTTTCCGCCAGCACTTTCTGCCCTGCCGCGGGATAGTACCTGTGCATAAAGCTGTCGTCCGGGCGCGGCTTCGCGGCAACACGCCTTACCAACGGCACTATCGTCTCGCGCAGTTGCGCAAAAAAGGCGTCCAGCATCTCCATATCGACTCCGCGCTCATATTCGTTCAAAAGCGCGTCGTATGGCTTTTTGTCCGGGTCATAGTAACCGGCGAAGCGGCGGTTCGTCTCAACAATTTTTTCAAGATATGGCGCGAAGGACGCAAAATCATTGTCTTTCTTTGCCTTTTCCCAGACTGGCTCCGCTTCGTTGAGCAGAACGGTGTATTCAACATATTCATTCACAGGAATGCGGCGCAGCTTGTCGTAATCGCGTCCCAGCAGTTCTACCTCTCGTGCCGTCGCCTCGTCAAGTTCCGCTCTGTGTTCCTTAAGGAAATCAAGAAGCCGGGCCATCTCCTCGCCCGCTGTCAGCTTATAGCTCTCTTCGGAGAGGATGGCGAGCGTCCTGCCCCGGCCCTCGTCCGTGCCCTTCGGCGCAGCGGTCACGGCGTCGAGATAAATAACTCCCATCGCGTGGCCATATGCCGCGATCTTCGCCTCTATAGCTTTGAGCTGTTCTGCAGCAGATCTAAGTTCCATCTTTTCACCCTTCCCCGGTCGTCCAGACCGGATAATAGTTAATGTTCGCCTTTTTGGCCTGTATATGCTGAAATTTTCTCTCAACACGATACAGCTTGCCGTCTTTTATGAATTTCGCGCCCGTCTGTTTGAAGTAAAACGGGACCCCCGCCTGCATGCACTGCTCACGCAGATCGAGTACCCACTCATACCGGCAGGGCCTCGCCTCGGGCCCGGACTCGCCTCCCGCCGTCACCTGAACAATCTCGTTCGAAAGATAATCCCTGAGGTCGACGTGGGACAGCAGGGGCTCACAGATTATATACTTGTGCTTTATCGGTAAATTCAGAAATATCGGCAGGCGGTAGTCCGCCCTGTCCTGATCCTCACAGGTACAGCAGATCTCAACATTGTCCCAGCCGTCGCCCCATCCGAGTGGCTTGCATACATCAAACCGGTCTATGCGCTTGGTTATGAACAGAAAGCGCAGGTCCGGCCGCGCGCGTATCATATCCCAGGCGTCAAGCCTCCACGGGTCCGCGTCCTCGAGCAGAAAGTCCGAGGTAAAACAGGTCCAGACACGTTCGCCCGGCGGGATCTTGTACTCCCCTTGCCGGTTTTTTCTAACAGGCAGATCGAAGTCCCCCGTTTTCCGAACGACAGAAGCGTCGCGGTCGTAACGTGCATCTGTGCGGTAGACATAGCAGTTTCGGCAGCCCTCGGAGAGCTTGCGGCAGCCGTGCCATGGGTTCCAGTTAGCCATATCACTTCTCTCCCCTGAGCTTTATGAGCTTGTCACGCAGAACTGCGGCGTATTCGAACTCCAGCATCCGCGCGGCCTCCTTCATCTGCTTCTCGAGCTTTTCTATCGCCTGTTTCTTCTCGTGGGCCGTCATTCGGACGCCCTCTTCCTCACGCAGCGGATCCTCCGCTTCGCCGGATATCTCGATGAGCGCGCGGACGCTCTTGATTATGGTCTTGGGCGTGATGCCGTTTTTACGGTTGTATTCCTGCTGCTTCGCGCGGCGGCGCTCAGTCTCGGTTATCGCCGCGTCCATACTTCGGGTGATCGTGTCCGCATACATGATGACCTTGCCGTCCGCGTTTCTCGCGGCTCGGCCGACCGTCTGTATAAGGCTCGTCTCGCTGCGCAGAAAGCCCTCTTTGTCCGCATCCAGTATCGCAACGAGCGAAACTTCGGGCAGATCAAGGCCCTCGCGCAGGAGGTTTATGCCGATGAGCACGTCGAACTCGCCCAGGCGCAGGTCGCGGATTATCTCCATGCGCTCTATGGCCCCGATGTCGTGGTGCATATAGCGGCAGCGGATGCCCGCATTCGTCAGATAGTCCGTAAGATCCTCCGCCATGCGCTTCGTAAGTGTTGTGACGAGCGTCCTCTGTCCGTGTTCGACGCGCGTGTTTATTTCGTTTATCAGGTCGTCGATCTGGCCCTCGACCGGGCGCACCTCGATCTCGGGATCGAGCAGCCCTGTCGGGCGGATGATCTGCTCCGCGATCTGCGCCGAGCGGTCGCGCTCGTAATCGGAGGGCGTCGCCGAGACATAGACGACCTGATTCACCCGCTCGGCAAACTCATCGAACTTAAGCGGCCGGTTGTCGAAAGCTGAGGGCAGACGGAAGCCGTACTGCACCAGCGTTTCCTTTCGGGCGCGGTCGCCGGCATACATCGCGCGCACCTGCGGCAGCGTCACGTGGCTCTCGTCTATGAACATGATAAAGTCCTTGGGAAAGTAATCCAGCAGCGTCATCGGCGGCGAGCCGGGTTCACGCCCTGATATAATGCGGCTGTAATTTTCGATGCCGGAGCAGTAGCCCAGCTCCTGCATCATCTCGATGTCAAAATTCGTGCGCTGCGCTATGCGCTGGGCCTCGATAAGCTTGCCATTTTCCTCAAAATATCTTACCCGCTCGTCGCACTCGCTGCGTATCTCTCTAATGGCCCGCTCCATCTTGTCATGGGTCGTGACATAGTGCGACGCGGGGTAGATAGCAACATGGTTAAGGCTGCGCCTCGGCGTACCCGTCACGATGTTTATTTCGCTTATACGGTCGATCTCGTCGCCGAAAAACTCGACTCGTATGGCGTAGTCGTTTGCGTAAACCGGGAAGATCTCAACCGTATCGCCACGAACTCGAAACATGTTGCGGTCGAAGGCTATGTCGTTGCGCTCATAGCGGATGTCAACGAGCTTTCGCAGCAGCTCGTCACGGTCGCGCTTCTGTCCCGGGCGCAGGGATATGACCATGTTGGCATAGTCTATAGGGTCGCCCAGGCCGTAGATACACGAGACGGAGGACACGACTATGACGTCCCGGCGCTCGAAAAGGCTGGAGGTCGCGGAGTGGCGCAGCCGCTCGATCTCATCATTAATGGCGCTGTCCTTCTCGATGAAGGTGTCCGTATTCGGGATATACGCCTCCGGCTGATAGTAGTCGTAGTAGGATACGAAGTATTCGACCGCGTTGTCCGGAAAAAACTCGCGGAACTCGGAACAGAGCTGTGCGGCCAGGGTCTTGTTATGCGCCAGAACGAGCGTGGGCTTCTGGACGCGCTCAATGACCTTTGCCATCGTATAAGTCTTGCCGGAGCCTGTAACGCCGAGCAGCGTCTGCTCCTCGAATCCGAGCTCAAATCCTTTGGCAAGAGCCTCTATAGCCTCAGGCTGGTCGCCCGAGGGCTTATATTCGCTTACAACATGAAATTCAGGCATCGCTGAACCCCCAAAAATGTATCGTAATATATGATCGTTGATATATTATTGTATCACATTCCGGGTATAAAGCAAACATAATCCGTTTTGTCGGCGGTTTTCTTGTCCGTTTCGCCGCCTGGCTTCAAATCCCGCCCACAGGGAGCAGCAGAACAGGTAAAATCGCGGAAACAAACAAAAAACCGCCTCCCCTTTCGGGAAGGCGGTAAAAGACACGCGATCAATTGGGGTCCGGGAGCCTCTCCTGCGCGGCGATCAGCCCATTTAGCCGCTTCATATCGAACAGCAGCATAATAAACGCAACTGCAAAGCCGACGGCATCGGAAATGGGGGTCGCGATAATGCAGCCGTTCACTCCAAAGATGCGCGGCATTATTAGAGTCAGCGGTATCATACTTACCGTACGAACAAGGGAAGCGACCGTCGCTTTGAGCGCCTGACCGGACGAGAGGAAATATCCGTTGCATATCGAGTGCAGCGCAAGCACGGGTACCGTCAAGTTATAAACATGCATGCACCATTTGGCATATTCAACAAAGGTCTCGTTGTCCGCGTTGCCGTAGAGAGAGACAAAAAATCCGGTGAACGCATGCAGAATGATATAGCCTGGGATCGTAACGATCAGCCCCATGATAAGGCCCTTTTTGACGATCTCCTTGACGCGGTGGTAATTTTTCGCGCCGAAGTTATAGCCAGCGAGTGACTGCACAGCCTGCTGAAGTCCGAAGGCGGGTATGACGAAAACCATACCGGTCGAAGTCGTCGCGGAAACTGCGCTCAGAACGATATCCCCGCTGACTGCACCGGATACTCCGCCGTAGATGACGATAGTCTTGTTGATAAATGCTCCTACAATACCGGTGGTCGCCTGGCTCAGAGCCGACGCAATGCCAAGCTTCATCGACTGGAGCGTGAGCCTGAGGTTGAAGCGCACCGACTTCAGTCTCAGCTTTACCGGCGGCCTCTTGCTCTTCGCAAAGTAACCGATAACCATACATGCGGAGATACATTGCGCAATGATCGTCGCCAGCGCCGCGCCCTGCACTCCCCAGCCAAAAGCAAATATGAACACAGGATCGAGCACAATGTTGACAACGCATCCCGTCGCAAGACAGATCATGCCCATCGTCGGATTGCCGGACGTGTTGACAAAGTTATTCATGCCGTTGCTTATCGCAGAAAAGAACACGCCGAACATGATGATCCGCATATAATCGACGGCGTAAGTTAGAGTCTCCCCCTCCGCGCCGAGGAAGCTGAGTATCGGCTCAAGAAACACCAGGCCGACGGCAAATTTGATGACGCTTAGCACAGTCGTCGCGGCGAACGTGTTGCCAAGGACAGTTTCGGCGGCGGCATAGTCCTTTTCGCCGAGGCGCATTGCGAATATCGTGTGCCCGCCGACGCCTATGAGCATTGCCAGAGCCTGCAGGATCCAGGTTATCGGGCTGGTCATCGATATTGCCGACAGCGCCATATACCCAACGCCGTTTGACACGAATATACGGTCGACCATGTTGTACATGGCGTTTATGAGTATTGTAGCTATCGCGGGGATGCCGAATTTTATAAGCAGCTTTGTTATGC
>CAZIHY010000034.1:2708-8358 GCA_964539115.1 uncultured Oscillospiraceae bacterium | reverse complement strand
GGGTTGGGTCTCGTTCTCTGTGTTCAGGCGGGCGTCACGGATGAGGTGGCGCGGGCACTTGGGCGCGCACTGTCCGCAGGAGATGCACTTGGTATAATCGATCTGTGCGAGGTTGTCGACAACGTGTATCGCGTCGTGCTCACAGGTCCTTTCGCATATGGAGCAGCCGATGCAGCCGATGTCGCAGTACTTGCGCAGAACGGCGCCCTTCTGCTTGGAGTTGCAGGCGACAGTGACGTCCGCGTTATAGGGCACCTTGACGATAAGGTTCTTCGGGCAGACGCTGGCGCAGGTCATACAGCCTGTGCATTTCTCGTGGTCGACTCTGGCAACTCCGTCCCTGACGGATATTGCGCCGAAGGGACAGGCCTTGACGCAGGTCCCGAAGCCAAGGCAGCCGTCGGGGCACTCATTGGGTCCCTTGCCGCCGCCGAGACGCATCGCAGCGTTGCAGTCAGGGATACCGGAGTAGTCGAATTTTTTCTTCGCCGTGAACCCGGAGCACTTGACCAGGGCGACGCAGCGTTCAGTCTCCTGCGCTTCAACGCCCATGATAGCAGAGACCTTTTTTGCGGCCTCGTTGCCGCCGGGCAGGCAGCAGTTTGTCGGCGCCTCCCCCGCGGCAACGGCGGCAGCGTAGGCAGAACAGCCGGCAAAGCCGCAGCCGCCGCAGTTTGCACCAGGCAGGACCTCGACAATCTTCTCCTGGCGTTCGTCGACGGGGACAGCGAATTTCTTCGCGGCTATAGCAAGCAGAAGTCCGAAAACGGCGCCGAGAACGCCGAGGACGATAACGGAATAAACAACTGTCATCATAATTTCGTCCTCCTTACCATACTTTCAGGCCGGTGAAGCCCATAAAGGCGAGGGCGATCAGGCCGGCGGAAACAAGGGCTATGGGGAACCCCTCAAAGGACTTGGGATACTCGGCAAACTCGAGTCTCTCGCGGACGCTGGCGAACAGCACGATCGCAACAAGGAAGCCGATACCGCCGGTCACGCCGTATACGACGCTCTCAATAAAGTTGTAGTCGTTCTGGGTGTTCAGAAGGGCAACGCCAAGGACCGCGCAGTTGGTGGTGATGAGCGGCAGGTAAATGCCAAGGGACTCATACAGGGAGGGTATGGCCTTCTGAAGAAACATCTCAACGAACTGGACAAGCGAGGCTATGACAAGGATATAGGCCACCGTCTGCATAAACTCCAGTCCGAGCGCGACCAAGACAAGGTTTATGAGATAAGTGAAGATCGAGGCGACTCCCATAACGAAGGTGACGGCAATGCCCATGCCTGCCGCGGTGTCCATCTTCTTGGACACGCCCATGAACGGGCAGATCCCAAGGAACTGCGAGAAGATAAAGTTCTCGACAAGAATGGCGCCGAGAGCTATCGAGAGGATACCGGTAAAGCTCATTTGGACACCTCCTCAGTCTTTTTGGACTTGCTGCGGTTAGTTGCCCACTGCATAAGGGCGATCAGCGCGCCGAGGGTCAGGAAGCCGCCGACAGGCAGGACCATCATCATCGCGCCGTAATCGGAGGGGAATACCTGTATTCCGGCTCCGCCGTTCAATATGCCGCCGCCGAAGCTGCCGTTTCCGAGAAACTCTCGGACGACGCACATGACGATAAGAACGACCGTATAGCCGAGACCCTGCGCAATGCCGTCAACGGCGGAGGCGGCGATACCGTTCTTGGAGGCGAAAGCCTCCGCCCTGCCGAGGATTATGCAGTTTACAACGATCAGGGGCAGGAACACGCCGAGCGATTCGCTCAGATCGGGCAGATACGCCTGAAGCAGCAGGTCGACCATCGTGACAAAGCCCGCGATGACGACTATGTAGCAGGCGATGCGGACCTTGGAGGGGATCACCTTGCGCAGGAGCGAGATGACGATGTTGGAGCAGGTCAGTATAACGAGAACCGAGATGCCCATGCCGACGCCGTTGAACAGGCTGGTCGTGATCGCCATCGTGGAGCACATGCCCAGGAGCTGGACGAGAACGGGGTTCTGGGAGATGAGGCCGTCTTTGAACTGTTGTTTGATATTCATTTCATAACCTCCTTAACCCAGCTCCGCCGCAGTGGCGAGAGCGATGTTTACGCCGTTTGTAACGGCGCGCGAGGTTATCGTCGCGCCGGTCAGCGCGTCAATCTCTCCGCCGTCCTTGGAAACGGCCTGTTCCGTTGAAACTCCAACAAACTGCGCGCGCCACTCGGCGTCGCTTGCCTTGGAGCCGAGGTTGGAGGTCTCGGACATTTCGATGATGGCGACGCCTGTCACAGCTCCGTCAAGCCCGATGCCGACGACCATGTCAATGTTTCCCTGTGAGCCGGAGACGACGGCTTCGACCACATAGCCGACCGTGTCGCCGCCGCTCTTGGCGGCATAGACGCAGGATACCTCCTTCGCGGAGACAGCCGCATCAAGCTGCTCAAAAGTCTCGCCCCCGGGCATTACCTCGCTTAGCGCGGAGTTGGTCTTTTGTATCTTTATCTCCGCGATCCTGTCGCGGGTGATATAGTCAACGAGGCCCAGCAGCAGCGCCGTGACCGCGCTGATGAGAAACAGCACGATTATGAGACGGGGCATGGAGTTGGGGTTCTTTTTGGTTTCTGTCATTATGCCTTCGCCTCCTTTGACTTTTTCTTCTCTTCCCTCTGCTTTTTGAGGTCCTCGCGCGTTACACCGAAACGGCGGGGCAGAGTGTACTTGTCGATAAGCCATACGCAGACGTTCATGATGAGTATGGCATAAGAAACGCCCTCGGGATAGGAGCCGAAGTAGCGTATGAAAACGGTCAGCAGGCCGCAGCCAATGCCATAGATGACCTGGCCCTTCTTGGTCACAGGGCTGGTCGTATAATCGGTCGCCATGAATATAGCGCCGAGCATCAGTCCGCCGCCGAGCAGGTTATACAGCATCCACTCGAGATGACCCGCGCCGCCCTTCGGGAAAATGAAGGTCAAAACCGCGACCGTCAGCAGGTAGGAAAGCGGGATGCGCGGGGTTATGATCCTGCGCAGGACGAGATACAGTCCGCCGCAGATGAGAGCGACTGCGGAAACCTCGCCCATCGAGCCGCCTATGTAGCCAAGGAACATCTTCATCAGCGGCACATCGGGCAGAGCTCCGCTGTGCAGGTAGGACATCGGCGTCGCGCCGGTGACCGCGTCGCTTCCGAGATTGAAGATGCTGTCATAGGAAAACGGCGCCATCCAGGTGTTCATGAGAACAGGCCAGGAGAACAGGAACGCGCGCGCGGCCAGCGCGGGGTTTACAAAGTTCTTGCCTATGCCGCCGTAGAGCTGTTTGACGATTACGATCGCGAAGAAATCTCCGACGACAGGCAGCCAGTACGGGGCGTTTGCCGGGATGCAGAATGCGATAAGCATACCGGTTATGACGGCGGACAGGTCGCCTATCGTGCAGTCCTTCTTCATGAGCTTTCTGTAAGCCCACTCGAAGAAGACGGAGAACACAACGGAGACGATCGTCATCATGAGGGCGCGCAGTCCAAAGACATAAACGCCCATCGCGAGCGCGGGGATAAGCGCGATGATGACGTCCAGCATCACGCTTCTGGTATCCTCCGGGTTGCGGATGTGCGGCGAGGAGGATACTGTGAGCAGTTTTTTGTTTTCCATGTTCACTTTGCCTCCTTTTCTTTCTGCGCAGCCTCAGCCCTCGCCTTGTCGGCGGCGGCCTTTGCGGTGAGCTTGGCCTTGCCGGTGCGGCAGGAGTGGGTCAGATGCAGTCGAGCCGGGCAGTTATAAGTGCAGGCTCCGCACTCGATGCAGTCAGTTATATGGTATTTCTCCATCATCTCGTAATCGTCCTTCTGCTCGTACATGTAAAGGTACATCGGCAGAAGTTTCATCGGGCAGGCGGCCGCGCAGCGTCCGCAGCGGATGCAGTGCGGATTCTTAACGGTCTTGTCCTCGTCCTCACAGAAGGCGAGAAGCGCATTCGTGCCCTTTGTTGTCGTGACGGAGAGGTCGTACATGGCGTTGCCCATCATGGGGCCGCCCATGAGTATTTTTTTTGGTTCCGCCTTGAAACCGCCGGCCTGCTCAAAGACATAAGACAGCGGGGTGCCGACCCGGACGACCAGGTTTTTCGGCTCAGCGATCGCGGACCCGGAAACGGTGACCACGCGCTCAATGGCAGGGCGTCCCTCATAACAGGCCCTGTAAACGCTGTAGGCGGTGAAAGTATTGAACACGGCGCATCCGACGGCGGCGGGCAGCCCTCCCGGGGGCACCTCCTTGCCGGTGACGGTGCGTATGAGCTGTTTTTCAGCGCCCTGCGGATAGCGGCAGGGCAGCGCGAGTATCTCGATGCCGGAGTCCTCGGGGTTGCGCTCCTTCAGGAGCTTTATGGCGTCAGCCTTGTTGTTTTCGATCGCAAAAGTGGCCTTGTCAACGCCGCAGGCCCGCATAAGAAGCCTTATGCCGCCAAGGACCTCGTCCGGATGCTCGAGCATCGTGCGGTGGTCGCTGGTTATGTAGGGCTCGCACTCCGCGCCGTTTATGATAACGGTGTTTACCTTTCCCTTGCCGCTGGTTATCTTGAAGCCGGTCGGGAATGTAGCGCCGCCCATGCCGACGATGCCGGCCTCGCGTATTATCGCGGCGAGCTTGTCAGGGTCCTCAAGCTCCTCCTCGCTGTGCGGAACCATCGTCTCACAGGGGGTGTCGAGCCCGTCATTCTCGATGACGACGGAGTTTACTATCGACCCGTTTGAGTGGGGCCGCGGCTCGATAGCGACAACCTTGCCGGAAACAGACGCATGTATGGGCGCGGAAACGGGAGCTCCAACGTCGCCTATCTTCTGGCCGAGCTTGACCTCGTCGCCGACGGCGACTATGGGCTGGCAGGGCGCGCCGATATGCAGCGACATCGGTATGATTACCTGCTGCGGAGGCGTCATCTGTGTGACCGCTGCTGTGTTTGCGGGCGCTTTTTTATCATCCGGATGTACGCCGCCAATAAACCTGAAGGACATGAGCATCACCTCTGATTATATTTGAGAGCAAAAATTTAACTAAAATATGTTAACACAACAGCACGCAAAAGTAAAGCCGCATAAAGCCGTTTTTTCTATGAAATATCAAGGAAAATTACCAAAAAACTAGTCAGTTTTACCGCCGGCGCCTTGAACAAAATCCGGAGCTCTGATATACTTGGTAAATATAATCCAATTCAAGGAGAGACCCCGAATGCAGAATAAAAAATCAAACGCCGCAAGCACTGTTGTTTTCGGCGTCATAGTCGCCCTGATATGCATTTTTTATGCGTTTTACAGCCAGATGAGCACTGTGTCGGTGCTTTTCTCGATCTGCTTTGAGCGCAGCGATTCGGACGCGCTCCTTGTTCAGGATGCCGACTGGTACGGCTCGGAGGCTCTCCGCCAGGCACAGAGCGAGTCCGCAGAGATCGGCGAGGACGCTCTCGCGGCGCTTCCCCAGCGCGTTATAAACTATTCCGCCGAGTCGGCCGGCGCACGTTTTATAATGGGTGAGACCGAACTGTCCGCCGACTATTACGACGCCGGAAGCAGCAAAACCGCCGTCCTGCTGCACGCCTACGGCCGCAGCCGGGAATTTGCCGCGCGCTGGGCGGATTTCTGGGTCGGACACGGCTACAA
>CAZIHY010000034.1:0-2608 GCA_964539115.1 uncultured Oscillospiraceae bacterium | reverse complement strand
AACATGACGCAGCTTCTGACACATCAGGCTTCGCGCCAGTTTGAGATGGGCGGCGTGCTTTCGCGGCTCGCGATGAAATTTTCGGTCAATCAGAAGCTTGGCTTCTCTCCCGACAGCATGGATGTGACCGCTGCCGCCGCAGGGTCAGACACACCGGCAGTTTTTGTCTGCGGCACGGATGACGGTTTCTCTCCCGACGACTGGACGCAGGAGCTGTATGACGCGTGTTCCGCGGAAAAGGAGCTTCTCATTGCAGACGGAGTATCCCACAGCGCCTGCTGGGAGCGCGCGGGCGAGGCCTACCGCGCAGCAATAGAGAAGCTGCTGCCGTAAGTCTGTTTTGAGCTCTGCACGGCTAACCTGTTTTTACTTACAGAGGAGCTTTTCCTGCAGGAACAAGAAAAGCATATCTACAAAGCATATGAAAACCTGGATAAATCGGCAGAAAACGCCTCAGCCGAAAATATGCAGCGCAAATATGGAATCGATCTGCCCCAGGAAGATAAGCACCATCGCAGCGGGCGCAATTACCTTGCAGCATATCCGGAAAAATCCGCGGGACGTAAATCTGTTTCCGCCGAGTTCTATCTCCTCGCCGAATTTGTCCACACCGAACTCATAGCCTATAAAAATACACATGAACAGCGCGCTCAGCGGCATGAATATGCCCTCAGCCCAGAAATCCATGAAGTCTATCCAGGAGTCATTGAATGAGCCGACTGAGCCGAGGGAACCCCGCAGGGTATCCACAGCCCATTGCCTCCCATACCGTCGGCAGCGACCACAGCGGCCAGAGCCATGACAACCGCGCAGGTGATGACCGTGACTCTCCCGCGTTTTGCGGCCTTCCCCTTTGCCTCCGCGTTGTCCAGATAAAACGTGATTATGATCTCAATTATCGATATCGACGAGGTAACTGCTGCGATAACGACCAGCAGATAGAAAATGACCCCGAACACGGGGCCGGCAGCACCCATGGACCCGAAAACATCCTGAAGCGTTATGATCAGCAGGCCTGGCCCCGCCATGGCCGCGTCCGCTCCGCCCATGGCAAAGGACGCCGGAATGACCGCGAGCCCCGCCATCAGCGCGACGATGGTGTCCGCCGCGACGATTATACCGCAGTTTTTCTCAAAACTTTCTTCCTTGCTCAGATACGAACCATAGGTCAGCATCGTTCCAACGCCTATCGACAGCGAGAAAAACATCTGCCCGCCCGCCTTTGCGACAACGCCGAGAAAGTTTTCCCTGAACGGTTCAAAATTGGGTTTGAGCATGAACGCAACGCCCTCCAGCGCACCGTCAAGCGTTACGCTGCGGACGATAATGACGGCAAGCATCACGAACAGCGCTGGCATTGCGGTCTTGGAAAACCGCTCAATGCCGCCGGAGACGCCGCCCATGACGATCACGGCGTTGAGAATAACAAATACAAGCGTGTATGCCAGGGACTCGGGTATATTGCCGGTCAGCTCGCTGAATATCTCGCCGCCTCCGCCGTAATTCGCCCCGAACAGGCCCGTAACGTTTACGACGACATACTTAACGCAATAGCCGCCGAGGACGGAGTAAAAGCTCAATATGAGGAACGCGGAGAAAAAACCCGGCCAGCCCAGCCATTTGAAGCGAGTGGACAGGATGCGGTAAGTTGCAACGGAACTCCTTCCCGTACGGCGGCCCAGCCCGAACTCCCCGAGCATTATCGTAAAACCGACAAGCGCCGCCATAACTATATACACCAGCAGGAAGGCGAATCCCCCGTTGCTGCCCATTTTGAAGGGAAATCCCCATATATTTCCCAGCCCAACTGCGGAACCTACCGCCGCCATGAGGAACCCAAAGTTTGATTTCCATTGGCCTCTGCTGTTTTCCATCGCTTCACAACCTTCGCATCTCATATAAACAAAGCCGCTTGTATAATTTGCATTTTAGAAGAAAAAACACAGGTAAGAGCAAAAGTTTTTACAGCGCGGCCGCCATAGATCCGCAATTTGACGGTATGGACCAAAAAGCCCGCGCAGGATATAACATAATGCAGATAACCGCGAGGAGATCCAGGTATGAACAAAAAACCCGATATCATAAAACACGGCAAAAGAAAATACATTGAGGATTACAAGCTCGTCGGCAAACAGCTCACATATACCGGTGACTGGTTCGTATTCACGGGCACCGCCGCCGAGCTGAGGAGATACAACTGCATAATGACCGGACTTTCAATATGCTGCTTCGCGGTCTTGCTGATGATCGGCTTTCTGCGCATGAGCGGGATATACAAAGCCTATGTGCTGGTCCCCTACGTCCTGTCGATGATGATCTCCGCGCTGTGTACCATAGACTCTGTAAAGGTCTGGAACGCAGGCAGCAGGCTCAACCGCGAGCAGTATGAGCGCGGCGCACAGCGGCTTGGCAAGGCCCCCGCCGTACTGGCAGTAACCGCGGCTGTCGCCGCTCTGGGAGAAGCGGCGTTTCTTCTCTTCGTCGGGATATATCTTGATATCCGGGCGGAAATCACGTTCCTCATCGGTTCTGCGGCAGTCGCCGCCGCCGCGTTTCTGATGTATAAACAGTCCCGCAGGGCCGAATGGAAAAAAACAAAATAATTCAG
>CAZIHY010000033.1:0-21404 GCA_964539115.1 uncultured Oscillospiraceae bacterium | reverse complement strand
CACGCACTACTCCCTTAGCAGGGGAGCCCCTTCGGCCTCTTGGGTACTTCTCCAAGCCGAATAAAAATTGTGTTTCCGCCGTGAGCACCGCCCGCGGCGGAACCTATGGCGGAGAGAGAGGGATTCGAACCCCCGGTGCTTTCGCACAACGGTTTTCAAGACCGTCACCATCGACCACTCGGACATCTCTCCATCTGGCCGCTTGAGTATGATAGCATATTGGCAGTCACTTGTCAAATAGTTTTTGACATCAATAGCTTTTTTCGGCCGCAGACAATGCCGCGGCCGAATTTTTCAGTTCAGATAATCTCCGCAGTCATAATAATTATACTGCTTTTTTATTTTGACTACAACAGATCCGTCGGGCTGTGTCTCTTCGCTTACGATTTTATACTTTGTGCGCTTTCTTTCAAGCTGGCGCTTATAGTTCTCAATTTCCATTCTTAGCTCATCTACAGCGACTTTTTTCTCAACGTCCTCTTTGAGCTGGAAATGTAATGTCTGTTCAATACATGCGGCAATAATTCTTTTCAAAGCCAAGCACCTCCCATTTGATGGAATCAATTCTATCAAATGAATATGTTAAAAAGTAAGCAAAAAAACCACGTAGTTTTTATTTTTGTACACTCCGCGCACCATCAGCAATCACTGTTTTTGTACATTTTTAACATTAAGTATCACTCCGCCCAGCAGCTCCGCATCCTCTTCGTCGTGCGATACCGCTATCAGCGTTCTTCCGCGAAGATTTTCTTTTATAAATGCTGCTGCAATAGCTTTCATACGCCCGTCAAGCCCCTTGAAAGGCTCATCCATAAACACCGCGCCGCCGCAAGCTTCCATAGCCCTTGCAATGGCTACGCGACGCTTCATTCCTCCGCTGAACTCTCTGACCGGAGAAGTCAAAAAATCATCCAGTTCCAGCTTCAAAAGCGCTAACTTTGCCTGTGCCGCAGGAACCCCGACCAAGGTCAGATTACGCACCGGATTAAAGTCCTCGCAGAGCCTGTCCTCCTGAAAAACTGCGCTGAATTCTTTTGGAACACCTGTTATCTCTCCCTGATTTGGACGCACAAGTCCCATTATAAGATTGAGAAGCGTAGTCTTTCCGCTGCCTGACGGCCCCATGACAAGCGTTGTGCTGCCATCGTTAAACAACAGGTCCAGCGAGGAAAATATCATTTCGTCTGTATATCCAAAACATACATTCCTGAGTGAAATGTCCACACTCAATCCTCCAAACCACGATATGCCGCTTTTACCGCCAGAATGAACAGCTTTTCAAAAACAGCGCTTATAATCACGATCATAAGTGTCCACGCAAAAAGATCGCCCGTCATAAGATATATCTTCGCTTCATACAGCTTTTCTCCGATCGAGCCTGACGGTATCCCAATGACCTCCGCCGCGGTTCCCGCTTTCCACGCCATCCCTGCTGCGATTGCGCAACTCGAAAGCAGATAGGGCTTAATCTGCGGCATGGTGATATATAAAACCTTCTTATATTCTCTGATATTAAAAACCCTGCACATCTCAAGCATTTTGTATTCGGTTGAATCTATCCCCTGCAATACGTTCGTATATATTACAGGCATTACCATAAGGAAACTGATAACAACTGATAAATTTGAAGAACTTATCCAAATCAGGCACAGGATGATAAATGAAGCTACGGGCACTGCCTTGATAGCGGTCATGAATGGCCAGAGCATCAGTCTTACTATCCTTATGCACCCGGCAAGCAGCGCAAGTACCAACCCGACCATAAGGCCGAGAACAAATCCGCAGACTATTCTGGCAAATGTGAAGCCGATAGATTTCCAGAACTCCGCCTTAAGACAAAGTTCTGAAAATCTTACAGCCACATCAACAGGCGTCACCAGAAGAAGCCTGTTGCTTATGAACATCGCAAGCACCTGCCAAACGACTAAGGCAAAAACAATCGCCGCTGCTTTTTCAACCGTTTCCCTGCTTTTCAAGTCATTTCACACCATAATAGAATCCATCAGCCGGCAGAACGCCTCCAACGGATTCGGAACTCTGCTCAAACAGCACCTGAAGATACCCGCCAAGCGCGCTTTGCATTTCGCTGCCGGTAATATAAACGATGTTGCAGTATGGGATAGCCTTTTCCGCAACCGCGGCCTTTACGATATCGAACTTCTCAACAAGCTCCGCTGCTTCGGAAACTGAGCTGTTGACAAACTCGACCGAGTGCTCATATTCCTCCAAAAATCCGCTTATTATAGTGGGATGCTCTTCGATAAACTCGCTTCTTGCTATAACAACTCCTGTTACCATCTCGCTTCCGGTTCCCAGAGCAGACCACTCCTCCGTCAGGTCCAGAGCGATCCTCAAGTCCTCTATTGCTCCCTGCGCAACGGTCACATAAGGCTGGGGCAGCATTGCGATCGATCCAGGCTCCTCACTCATAAGCGCTACGACCTCAGTTGGTTCCGACTTCCATTCTATCACAACATCTTCATCGGGATCTATCCCCGCCGAAATTAGCAGATAACGAAGATTATACTCCGGCGTCGACCCCTTACCTGTGGCATAAATCGTTTTTCCCTTCAGGTCCGCAAGCGTAGAAATGCTCTCTCCCCTTTCTACGATGTAGAGAACGCCAAGCGTATTTACAGCAAGCACCTGTATTCCGCCTTCAGTCTTGTTATACAGGACCGAAGCGAGGTTTGCAGGTACTGCGGCTATATCCAACTCTCCTTTTATAAGAAGCGGTGTTATCTCATCCGCCGATCCGGCGATTTTGAAGTCATATTGATTTTCGCCTTTCCCGTTATCCGCATTCTCCATTATCTCTATCATACCGATCGAGGTGGGCCCTTTCAGGCCCGCAACACGTGCTACCGTGTCGTCTTTCTTTCCGCCGCACGCGCTGAGCATCAGCGAGAACACCAGAATTACAACGGATAATAACAGACTTATTGTTTTTTTCATAAAGCACCTCTCATTTTGATTTTGCGATCGCTGTCTTGGCGCTCACCCCGCGCAGCATACCAAGCTTTCCGGAAATTGAGCTGATGATATTCTCTTCCGCGTCGATGACAACACATATTATTGAAATACCTCTGTCTCTATACGGAATACCCATCCTCCCGACGATGTAATTGCCGAAATCATGCAGTATTGCGTTCACGTCTCCTGCCGATTCAATATCCTCGATAATAATGCTCACAACCGCTATGCGTTTGTTCATATGCATTCACCTCCAAAAAACAAAAACCTCGCCTCTAAAATGACGGCGAGGGTATAGCAGCACATAACGCAAATATTATTCCCATCGCCTTTCCATGCGGGACGTACCCAGATGAGTCAGGACTGATCATAAATAATATACCATTTGTTCTATCTCTTTGCAATATACCATTTTTAACAGAGTGTTTACAATTATAATCGCCAGATTTTAATTATTTGTGATAAAATGTATTTTATAAAAATACTCTCGGGATGTGACGAAATGAGCTATATTGAATTTAACGAAGTCTGTAAATATTATAGCACCGGTGAACACAGGATAACCGCCGCAGACCATATAAGCTTTGAGGTTGAAAAAGGCGAATTTTGCGTTGTCGTCGGCCCCTCGGGCGCGGGCAAAACGACCCTTTTGAATATTCTCGGCGGGATGGATACATGCGACGAAGGCACGATCACGCTTGACGGAGCTGTTATCAGCGGCTATAACAAACGTCAGCTTACGGATTACAGGCGCTACGATGTAGGCTTTGTGTTTCAGTTCTATAATCTCGTTCAAAATCTTACAGCTCTTGAAAATGTTGAGCTTGCAAGTGAGATATGCAAGGATCCTCTGGACGCAGCTGAAACTCTCAAAAATGTAGGGCTTGCCGAACGTATGGGGAACTTTCCAGCCCAATTATCAGGCGGCGAACAGCAGCGTGTCGCAATCGCGCGTGCTCTGGCCAAGAATCCGAAGATCCTCCTGTGTGACGAGCCTACCGGCGCGCTGGATTATAATACCGGAAAAAACATTCTGAAGTTGCTTCAGGATACCTGCAGAGGCACGGGTAAGACCGTCATCGTAATCACGCACAACAGCGCGCTTACCGCTATGGCAGACAGAGTGGTCAAGGTCAAGAACGGAAAGATTGAAAGCGTCACACTCTGCAGTGATCCACTGCCGGTTGAGCAGATAGAGTGGTGATATCATGAGGCACAGCAGACATACATATGCAAAAATGCTCCGCCGCGGTGTTCGCTCGACGTTCGCGCGTTTCTTATCCATACTCGCGATTTTTGCCGTCGGCGTCGGCTTTCTGGGCGGCCTTGTAGCCACCACGCCGGATATGCAGCTGACTGTTTGGGACTATTATAATGACACCAACATGTTTGACATCTATTTCAAGGGCACTCTCGGCATAACCGAAGACGATCTTGAAAGTGTGCGCGAGCTTGACTATGTCCAAGATGCCACTCCGGCATATGTGACAGACGTCACGTTGGAAAACTCCGTCGGCAGCTACGTCACAAGAATATACGGGCTTGATATAAATGACGAAAACCTTGTCAACAATTTTGTGCTCAAAGAAGGCAGACTGCCGCAGAATGAAAACGAATGTCTCATCTGCGTTCCTAACTCCTATTCATCCTCACACTACATTGGAGAAACATACCGCATTTCAGAAGAAAACAAAGATTACACCGAGCTGGCTGACACATATAATTTCACGGAACTTACTGCCGTCGGCATAATCGACCTTCCCTACTACATTTCCATTGAGAGCGAGACCTCGACAGCCGGTACCGGAAGTGTCCAGCTGGTAATGTATGTTCTCCCTGAAGCATACAATATGGAAGTTTGGACCGACATATATCTGACTCTTTCCGGAGCGTCTGAGATTGACTGCTTTTCGGACGCGTATTCTGATTATGTGCAGCGCTACGCCGATGAGCTTGAGCAGTTTGGACTCGAACGCTCCAAAGTACGGTATGACGAGGTCATAACGGACGCTCAAACGGAGCTTGACGATGCATGGGCAGAATACAATAACTCAAAATCAGATGCCGAAACCGGGCTGGCTGATGCGCGTGCCGAATTGGACGATGGTTGGGCACAGCTTGAGGACGCAAAGACGGAGCTTGCCGCCGCCTTGACGCAGCTTACGAATGCCCAGAATCAGATAAACTCCGCAAGAACACAGCTCAATAGCAGTATTGCCGCGGCACAGGCGCAGCTCGATTCCTCGCTCGCCGCCGCTGCTGCGGAGCAAAAGCAAGCGGCACAGGCGCAGATAGATGAATCCTTTGCCCCATATCAGGAATCTATCAACGCACAGCGGGAACAGCTGGAGGCTGCAAAGGAATCCATGTCCGAATCCGATTACCAGGCTGCGCTCTCCGCTATAGAGAGCGAGCAGGCACTGCTCGACGCTTCAAAAACAACCAGCTTAAACGAGGCTTACGCGCAAATCGACGAGGCTATTGAGGCTCAGCGTACAGCATCTCAGGCCGAAATTGACGCCTCAAAAGCTTCCGGGCTTGCGCAAATCGCACAGAGCCAGGCTCTGCTTGACGAGATGACACAGGAATATAACGACGGTCTCAGCCAGGCTGCAAATTCCGAAACGGAGCTGAACGAAGCTGAGGCTGAATATGCCCAGGCAAAGCAGGATGCGGACACCGAGCTAGCCGACGCACTTGAAGAGCTCAATTTTGCTCAGGATGAAATCGACGATATCGATATGCCCGAATGGTATATTTTCGATAGGGCCGACACAGTCGGCTTCACAAGCTATAAATCAAATTCCGAGAAGATCGCCGCGATCGCAAAGGTGTTTCCCGTTTTTCTCTTCTTCGTTGCCGCTCTGGTCGCGTTGACTACAATGACGCGTCTCGTCGAGGAAGAGCGCATGCAGATCGGTACTCTGAAGGCGCTCGGGTTTTCCGACAGATCCATCCTGGGCTACTATCTTGGATACGGCGGTATCGCATGTCTTGTCGGCAGCTTTATCGGAATAATCATCGGATTTAAAACACTCCCCCTCGTGATCGCTAACGCGTATACCATGCTGTTCACGCTTCCTAAGACAGAGATGCCATTCCACTTCGGGTATGCCGCAGTCATCATTGCCATTGCCCTTGTGTGCAGTCTGGGCGCGACTCTGGCCGCCTGCCTGTCACAGCTCCGTGAAAAACCTTCGTCACTCATGCAGCAGCAGGCTCCAAAGGCTGGCAAACGGATCTTTCTTGAGCACATCAGGTTTATCTGGAACCCGATGAAATTTACGCACAAAGTCACAGCAAGAAACATTTTCCGGTACAAAAAGCGCTTTTTCATGACAGTATGCGGGATTGCAGGCTGCAGCGCGCTGCTTGTCTGCGCATTTGGCCTTCGTGATTCGATACACGACATCGTTGATCTGCAATTCGGAGAAATATATAAATATAATTTCACGCTATACTTGAAGGAATCCGATGCAGATAAGACCGATCCGGTCATCTCGGAGGAGCTCGCAAGCTCACCTTACATAGACAGCACCATCATCCTGCATTCCGAATCAGGATACGTTGATTTTGGCAGTGGCTCGCGAAGCGTAACGCTTGTCGTCCCAGAAGATACAGAAGCACTCGAGGATTTCATTACATTGAGAAATCGCACGAGCGGAGAAAGCATGTCCTTCGACGAAAACTCCGTCATCCTGACGGAGAAGCTCTGTGAGAAGCTCGGGATCAAAGAAGGCGACACCGTATCTATACGAAATGCCGACGGAAGGTCGGCTGAAGTCAAGATCACGGGAATCTGTGAAAATTATATAACAAGTTATGCATATATCGGACAAGAGGCGTTTTTCGACGCATTCGGCGGCGGACTTGAGTATAAAATGCTCTGGGGAAAAATGAGCGACGCAAGCTCTCAGGCCAGAAACAATGTGTCAAGCAAACTGCTTTTGAGCGATAATGTTCTTGCTATCAGCTTCTCGGAAAGCATCCGCGAGAGCTTTGAAAACACCGTTGAAAGCATTGATTATATCGTTATCGTTCTCATCTTCGCAGCCGGAGTGCTCGCTGTAATAGTCCTTTATAACCTCACGAATATTAATATCTGTGAGCGTAAAAAGGAGCTTGCAACGATCAAGGTGCTTGGCTTCCACGAAAACGAGGTCGCTTCATATATCTATCGGGAGACGAATATTCTCTGCCTCATCGGCCTTGCGGTCGGCCTGGTGCTAGGGATCTGGCTGCACCGGTTCGTTGTGCTGACATCCGAGGTCGACGCTGTTATGTTCGGCCGCTCCATATACCCCATGAGCTTTGTCTACGCCGCTGTCGTTACGATCGCTTTCATGCTGCTCGTCGAGCTGATAATGCTTGCAAAGCTCAAAAAAATCGATATGGTCGAGTCTATGAAGGCAAACGAGTAACGGAGCTGCTATGTTCGATAACTTTTTCAAGGGAAAAGATTATAACGCCTATAACCGTCTCGGCTGCCATCCCCGTGAAGAGGATGGCAGCTGGGATTTTGTTGTCTGGGCGCCAAATGCAAGGTCAGTTTCTCTGGTTGGTGATTTCAATGGCTGGACTATTGGCAAAACCCCTATGGAAAACGTTAATGGTATCTGGAGTGTTCGCTCCGTCAAGGCCAAATTCGGCGATAACTACAAATATGCCGTAATGGGCAGCGACGGTATAGCCCGTTTTAAGGCTGATCCCTTCGCTCTGCACTGTGAAACGGGGCCCGCGACGGCAAGCAAAGTATGGAGTCTTCAGGGGTTTGAATGGAAGGATTCTGGCTATATTACCCGCCGCTCCATTGCTGACAGCTTGAAGTGTCCTGTCAATATCTACGAGATGCATCTTGGCTCATGGAGAAAAAGTCCAGACGCAGTCTATCCAAATTACAGGCTGCTTGCCGACAAGCTATCAGCATACTGCGTCCAAATGGGATATACCCATGTTGAGCTTCTGCCTGTCACGGAATATCCCTACGGCGGGTCCTGGGGCTACCAAGCCACGGGATACTTTGCCCCTACCTCACGGTACGGCACACCTCAGGACTTCATGTATTTTGTAGACAAACTGCACTCGCACAATATAGGCGTCATCATCGATTGGGTACCCGCGCATTTTTCAAGGGACGCGCACAGTCTCGCCATCTTCGACGGCACCCCTCTGTTTGAACGCAGTGATACCCTTATGGCAAATCATCCTCAATGGGGAACTTTAATATTCGACTATGCAAAGCCGGAGGTCAGATCCTTCCTCATTTCCTCCGCAATGAGCTTTTTTGACCGCTTTCACATAGACGGTATCCGAACTGACGCGGTATCCTCGATGATCTTCCTAGACTACGGACGAGACAAAACGAACTTCACACCCAACCAAGACGGCGGAAATATCTGTTATGAGGCCGTTTCGCTTCTCAAAGAGTTGAATCTTGCCGTAAATGCATCCTTCCCGGGCTGCATCACGATCGCGGAGGAATCAGATAATTACCCGTGTGTTACCTCGCCGGACGGCCTTGGCTTCACATACAAATGGGACATGGGCTTCATGCATGATACTCTTGATTATTTAGCACTGCCTCACAGCAGCCGCAAAAATGCTCACGAAAAACTCACTTTCTCCATGATGTATTCCTTTTCAGAGCACTATATCCTTGCTTTTTCACACGATGAGGTTGTCCATGGCAAAAAATCCATGCTGGACAAAATGTATGGAACATACGACGAGAAATTTGCTCTTCTGCGAACACTGTTTGGCTTCGTATACGCCCACCCAGGAAAAAAGCTCATGTTTATGGGCTCGGAATTCGGACAATTCATCGAGTGGGATTTTGATAGGCCGCTCGACTGGTTTTTACTGGATTATCCCATGCATTACAAATTGCGTGAATATGTTCGCTTTCTCAACAAATTCTATAAGTATCATGACGCGTTGTTTTCTGTTGACGACTCATGGGACGGTTTCCGCTGGCTGAATGTCGACGAAAGCGAGCTTTGCTGTACGGCATTTATGAGGACAGGAATTTCTGAAAAGCACATAATATGTGTATGTAATTTCTCTGATTCCGAGGTCCGGCTATCCATAGGTCTTCCTGCCGCCGGAAAACTGACGCCTGTTCTGAACAGCGATTCGCCTCGTTTCGGTGGACTCGGTACGACTGCAGTGGGGAAAGTTTCCTCCAATCCCGTCAATTTCTGTGAATTTCGGCATAGTGCTGTTTTAACGCTTCCGCCGCTGTCGTGCGTCTATTATTTCTATAATCCTGCGGAGGCAGAAAAATGAAAAACGAAAATAATACCGCTGACAACCGTATAAAGGTGCTTATCGCAGCCTCCGAGTTTGCACCGCTGGCCAAAACCGGAGGCCTTGCCGACGTTATAGGCACGCTTCCGGTAGAACTGCGCAGTCTGGGCATCGACGCCAGAGTCGTGATACCACTGCACAGGGAGATCAAAGACAGGTTTTCCCCGGAAATTAAGCATATCACAAGCTTTTATACAGATATAGGCTGGCGGCGGCAGTATGTCGGCGTTGAAACCATGGAATACGGCGGTCTCCCGCTGTATTTTATCGACAACGAGCGGTACTTTGGAGAAAAAATATACAAAGGCGGCAATGAAGAAGGAGAACAGTATGCCTACTTTCAGCGGGCAATTCTGGAAATGCTGCCCCGGATAGATTTCTTCCCCAATATCCTCCATTGCAATGACTGGCACACGGCGGCAATACCCATGCTTATCAAGACGCAATATTCAAATCTCCTCCAAAATGGTATAAAAACGCTGCTCACGATCCATAACATTGCATATCAGGGCCGCTATTCTCCTGACTTTGTCAGCGACGTCTTGTCCGTACCATATGAATATATGACAAGCGAATATATAGAAAGCTATGGCAGCGCAAGCTTTATGAAGGCTGGCTGCGTATTTTCAGACCGCGTAAATACCGTAAGCCCAACCTATGCGCTTGAGATAAAGACCCCGGAATACGGCGAAGGCTTGGACGGCGTCCTGCAGCAAAGAGGCAATACTCTTATCGGTATATTAAACGGTATAGACAGAGTTTCCTACGACCCCCGGCGCGACTCAATGCTTCCCGCAAAGCTTGAGAACAGCGTACAGGAATGGAAAAGACACTGCAAGGCGGAATTGTGCTCAGAGCTTGGACTTAACTATACTGACCGGCCGCTTATAGGCATGGTCGCCCGACTGACTGAGCAAAAAGGCCTTGACCTTTTGGACGAGGCTATCGACAGGCTTATGGCAATGGATATTCGTTTTGTTCTGGTCGGAACGGGCGAGCCCTGTTATGAAAAGCGGATGCGTGAAGCTGAAAATCGCTGTAAAGGAAGGCTGTGTGCATATATAAAGCACGATGAAGCGGTTGCCAGACGGGTTTACGCCGCGTCAGATATGTTTCTTATGCCTTCGCGCTTCGAGCCCTGCGGTATTTCCCAGATGATAGCGATGAGATATGGCTCGATCCCGATCGTTCGGGAAACCGGTGGTCTGCGCGACACCGTCCTGCCCTTCAATTATCTTACAGGAAGCGGAAACGGTTTCACCTTCCGACAATACACGGCCGACGACATGGTAAACGCTGTAGGCCGTGCGGTCGACCTCTATGAAAACCGCAGAGAGGCTTTCAACACACTTATAGAAAATGCAATGGCGGAGGATTTCAGCTTTGCAGCTTCGGCAAGGAAATATGCCGGGTTGTATGATGAACTTATTTGATATGTATGTTATTCTTGGAGCAGACGTAAATGAAATATGGTCGGATAACGGATTGACAGTCTCCTATTCAGGTGGAAAGATAATTGAGCACGGCTCTATACCGCCCGATCTTAGTCCTTTTGAGCGCGACTATTGCCACATTTCATTCGACCTGCAAAGTGATATGAACAGGAAAAGGACTCTTTCACAGCCGCACGACTGGCTGTATCTGCCTGAAATGCTCAGGCTGCTCATCGACACGGAAATGTGCCCTTGGCAAAGCGCGGTTGAAAAAGTTTTTTCCGCCTTTAACATCCCCGAAAACGGTTTTGAGGAAATGCCGCTCGACGGGATAACCCCCCGGCTGTATACACTGTGGAATATGCTCAAAACCGAGCTGGCCAGCAGACTTGTACATGATCACCGCATTTCATTTTACAGAGAGCCGCTTGGAGCCGCTGTATGCGGCTCCAATGTTATTCTGAAAGCCATAGACAAAAGCGGCCTTTCTCCCGCGGCCGAGCTTCTTTTCGGCAGCAAGACAATACTCTGTGAAAAAGAGGCAGGCGCTTTCTCCGCCTGTGTTACCCTTCCCTCAGAGCCGCAGCTGTTGTTTTACCGCTTCCGTCTTAACCTTGGCGGCATTCTTATAGAAGAGCCCAACGAGCACAGAATCACGGTTTATTCTTCCGATTTTGTGACTTCAGCAAAATTTCACGGATGCATAATGTATCAGATATTCCCCGACCGCTTCTGCCGTATCGGCAAGCCGAATGCTGAATATCACCTCAGTATGGGCCGTAAAGCGGAGATACACGCCGAATGGACGGAACCCGTAAAATGGGCTCCTTCGGAAGACGAAGAGCATTACACACCTAACGACTATTACGGCGGGAACATCGCGGGAATCATCGACAGACTGCCATATCTCTCCTCACTGGGAGTGAGTGCGATATATCTAAACCCTGTTTTTGAGGCTGACTCAAATCACCGATACAACACGGCCGATTACCGCAAGATCGACCCAATGCTTGGCACAGAGGCAGATTTCACGCGGCTATGCCGGGAAGCAAAAAAAATGGGCATCAGCGTCGTGCTCGACGGAGTTTTCTCACATACAGGCTCCGACAGCGTCTATTTTGACAAAAAGCGAAGCTATGGACATGGAGCATACAGTGACCCTGACAGCCTTTATCGAAGCTGGTATGATTTTTCCTCATATCCGGACAATTACCGCTCATGGTGGGGCTTCGATTCCCTGCCCGAGGTAAACGAAAACGACCCGTCATGGCAGGCATATATTCTCAGCCAGCCCGATGGTGTTATCCCGCACTGGATCAAAGCCGGCGCTTCAGGATTCCGTCTTGACGTCGCCGATGAGCTCCCCGATGAGGTACTTGAGTGCATTCGGTTTTCTGTTAAGCAAACTGATCCTGAGGCCATTGTAATAGGAGAGGTCTGGGAAAATGCGGTCACAAAGATAAGCTATGACCGCAGACGCACCTATGCACTGGGGAACGCGTTGGATTCTGTTATGAACTATCCGCTCCGTTCTTCACTTATCTCCTTTGCACTTCAAAATACGACCGCTTTTGAACTGTGCGACTTTTTGCTGTCACAAAAACTCGATTATCCCCGTCCGTTTTATTACAGTCTGATGAACCTTCTGTCCAGTCACGATGTTCCCCGGATAAGGACAGTTCTTGCGCTCGGCTCTACGCTAGACGGAATGAGCCGCGAAGAGGCTGCAGTACTAACGGTCACAGAGGAACAGGACTCCCTCGGCGCGAAATTGCAGACTCTTTGTGCCGCTGCAGTCTACGTTTTGCCCGGATTTCCATGCATCTACTACGGCGATGAGATGGGTATGAACGGAGCAGCCGATCCTTTCAACAGAGCTCCATTTTATCCGGGAACTCACCCTTTATATGATCTCTACGCCACGCTTGGCAAAATCAGACAGGAAAACTCGGATATTTTAGCTGAAGGCGAGGCTGATTTTGAAGCAATAAATGACAGTTGCCTTTGCATAAGGAGGAGAAATGCCTCTTCGGAGCTGATAACAATAATTAATCGCGGAGAAGACTGTGAGGTTTCCCTGCCTGTCAACGACAGCTCTCCCATATCCCGCTGCCTGCTTAGCGGAAAGGCGGCCAGGATAATAAATAGACGCCTTCAGTTCGTCTGTATGCACAATTCTGCTCACATTTTCCGTACCGACATTTAGGCTATTACCGTTGAAAAAAGGTAAAAAATAATGTATACTATCCCAAAGCAAAAGAGATAAGGCGGTGGGAATATGCCACGTGTCAGCATAATAATGCCGGCCTACAATGCGTCTGCGTTCTTGCAGCAATCTGTTGCATCTGTAGTTTCTCAGACTTTTTCTGACTGGGAGCTTATTATAGTTGATGACGGTTCGACAGACGGAACGGCGGACCTTGCCGATTCTCTTGCTGTCTCAGACAGCCGTATACGGGTCATACACCAGAGCAATTCCGGCGTCAGCTACGCCAGAAACAGCGGCATTGCTGCGGCCAGCGGCGATTTCATCGCTTTTCTGGACGCCGACGATGCATACAGGCCGGAGTTTCTGGCAGAGCTTTTCTCCGCTGCCACTGAAAACAATGCCGACTGCGCCGCCTGCGGCCATCTAAGACTATATCCGGATGGAAAAACCGAGGAAGAGCCTTTCCCTCTTCCCTACGGCGTATGCTTTGAAGAGGACATTCTCAATGGAGTCATTATCCCCCTGCTGTCTGACAGATTGAGTGCGGATCTTTTCAACGGATTTGTGTGGAGATACCTGTTTGACCGAAAGAAGATAGTGGATAATGAGCTTTCTTTTACAGGCGCATATCTCGAGGACGAGCTTTTCCTGATCGAATATTTCTCTCTGCCTTCAGTTATTGCGATCTCCGGAAAGAACCTGTATCTTTATACGCAGAACCCTGCTTCGGCTACGCGCCGATATATGCCGGACTGCGTTCAAACCTTCCTCACTTCTCTCCGTGTAAAGCGTGAACTCGTTGAGCGCTTCGATATCCCCGTTCCATCATGGTGGGAAAGAAATACCGCGTGGGCAGGACTGCTTATAGCGATCGGCAATATCTTTGCGCACGGAAATCCCGCATCTTTTGGGGAGAAGATCAACCAGGTCAAAGCGCTAATGGATATTCCTGTATTTGCAGACGCTGTTGAAAACTATACTCCGTCCGGTATGAACAGAAACAAAACAATTGTTGCAAAGCTCTGTTCCGCGCGGCTTTATACATTGCTTGGACTGCTTTATAAGTTCAAGAACAGAAACTGAGGTTTTGCTGATGGACCTTTACAAAAACAGTCTCATTTTGTGCATCATTGCCCGAATATGGAACTGGATATGTGAAAAATTCAATGGTGGATTATTCCACCGCTTCTTCTCCTGGCTGACCGCTGTATTCAAAAGGGGTTTCCTGATGAAAATGCTGTCCGGCGGCGCTTTCTTTCGCAGCGCTTGGGAAACCAGCGCCTTCAGACGGGCTGTCGAATGGTGCTTAAATCTTTTTCCAAATCTTCTCGGCAGGATATATCTTAAAATAAAACCCACCGCTGACCGAAGCATATTTGTCACCTGTCTGGAGGCTTTTGGCCGTTACAGCGTTCCCGTATTCTGTGTCATGGTCTTTTCGCTTCTGATAATTCCACAGGCGAACTGGAACAACATGTACAGCCTCATTTTTGCTTTGGCTGCGCTCATATTTTTCTGGTGTGCCGGTATAAAGGACCCTTCAAAACGTCTCTCGCTCAAAAACATCGGTCCCTTTCCCTGCATTTACGCCTTTGTTGTGTTTCTTTGCCTGCTTTGGTCCGACGCATTTTCCCTCAGCTTAAGATTTTTCTTCTTCGGCTTGACATGCATGATATGTGTTGTCATTTTCACAAATTGTTTCGACAATGAAAAGAAACTTTTATGGTTTGTTATTTTCATTGCCGGCGGACTTTTCATCAGTTCCGCATACGCTGTATTCCAGCGATATATCGGTGTTGAGGCTGATAAGGTCCTTACTGACCTCTCACTGAACGCAAATATGCCGGGACGAGTCTATTCATTCTTTGAAAATCCAAACTCATATGCTAATATCCTCGTTTATTTTTCACCGCTTATGCTGTGTATGTTCTTCTTCGCGCCAGCACGCTGGCAGCGCCTCGGATTTCTCGCAGCATTCTTATTATGTGTCGTCTCACTTCTGATGACCTATGCACGCGGCGGCTGGCTGGCCTTTGCTTTTTCTATGTTTATCCTCATGTGCCTGCTCTGCCCAAAATGGATACCGCTTGCTGTGGTTATAGGGATATGCTGTATTCCCCTTCTCCCGGACAGTATTCTCAACCGCATCCTGACGATATTCAACATGTCCGACTCCTCAATATACACAAGGACATATATCTATGCCGCCATGCTGAGAATAATCAAGCTGAATCCGATTTTCGGCGTAGGCCTTGGTGCGGATACGGTCAAGCATTCTATCGAGATAGCGGGCGTTTATACGGCTGAAGCCGTCTTCATTCACGGACATAATATTTATTTCCAGGTTTGGGCCGAATCCGGCATAATCGGGCTTGTCTCCTTTATCCTTTCGCTGTTTTTCGCAATGCGCAGCGGCGGAAAGCGAATAAAAAGAAATGGCGTCACACCGCTTCTAAAGGGCATTATAGCAGGCTCCATATCCGGCCTTTCAGGAAGCATGTTCTTTGGAATAACCGATTTCCCGTGGAGCTATCCGCGGGTCATGGTTCTCTTCTGGCTTCTCTTTGCCGTCCTCTGTTCTGCCACGGCAATTTGCAAAGAAAACGAGAAAGCAGGTATAATCAATGGCTAACGAAAATAAAAAGAAACTGGGAAAGCTCAATATAATCGACATTATCATAATCGTCATTGTGCTACTCGCCGTTGCCTTCGTCGGATACAAGCTTATTGGCACAGGCTCTGTCAGCTCACCAACGCAAACAGTATATATAACTGTCTATGAGGAGGAGTGCGCCGATTACGTTATCGATAAGGTCAACATCGGCGACACTGCAAGCGACGCGACGACAAGCATGTTCCGCCTTGGCACTGTCACCAATGTGGTCAGCGACAAAGCCGTGTGCTACGAATATGATACAACAAGTTCGGAATATAAGAAGATCCCCAAGCCGGATTATTCATCCGTATACATCACTATTGAAGTCCAGGGCACTTTGACAGACAATGGCGTTGTCGTTGGAAGCCAGCTCTACGGAGTAGGTCATTCGATGATACTCTACGCAGGTTACGGAAAATTCTATCTGCAAGTCTATGATATAAGTACGGAGGCTCCTGCACTATGACCAAGACCAATACAACAAGAAAAGTTGTCTTTTCCGCGCTGTTTGCCGCAATTTGCTGTGTTGCAACGATGGTCCCGCAGATTCCGACGCCGCTTGGAGGATATGTCAATTGCGGTGATGCTATCGTCCTTCTCGGCGCGTTCCTTCTCGGCCCTTTTTGGGGTGCTGCCGCTGCCGGAATAGGCAGCGCTCTGGCGGACATAATATGCGGTTATGCGCTTTATGCTCCCGGCACACTTATTATAAAGGCGCTCATGGCGTTGGCTGCCGGATTTATACTACGAAAGGCAGTATCCAAACCAGTAGTCTTTTCCATTATCGCCGCGCTCCTCGGAGAGATCATAATGGTTTTGGGCTATTTTGTGTTTGAAGCCGCGCTTCTCGGCTTTGGAGTGGCAGCGGCCGCGAATATTCCATTCAACTGCATCCAGGGTGTGTTCGGCATTTTCGCTTCTGTTGTCCTGTATGCTGCACTCATTAAAATACCGTATGTAAAAAAGCTGACATCATAAAGGATAAAGAAGGCGCCCGCCGGGCGCCTTCTTTATCTTTTATATGCTCATTGTATAGTTTGGAGCTTCCTTTGTGATATAAATATCGTGAGGATGGCTTTCCTTGAGTCCCGCGCTGGTGATGCGAACGAAGCGGCCGTTCTTCTGCAGATACGGCAGATCGGGCGCGCCACAATATCCCATACCGGAGCGGAGACCGCCCATGAGCTGATATATGGTATCAGAGACAGATCCCTTATAAGGCACACGACCTTCAACACCCTCGGGAACCAGCTTTTTGTTGTCCTCCTGGAAATAACGATCCTTGGACCCCTTGGCCATAGCTGCCATACTTCCCATGCCTCTGTAAACCTTGAACTGCCGTCCCTGGAAAACCTCGCTCTCTCCGGGGCTCTCCTCACAGCCAGCCAGCAGTGATCCGAGCATAACAACGTTTGCGCCGCCTGCCAGAGCCTTTACGATGTCACCGGAATACTTGATTCCGCCGTCAGCTATGATAGGCACGCCATACTTGTCCGCCATTGCAGCTGATTCCAGGACTGCGGTCATCTGGGGAACGCCTATGCCCGATACAACGCGCGTAGTGCATATGCTTCCGGGGCCGATACCGACCTTGACGCAGTCGGCGCCCGCCTTGATTATCGCCTCCGTGCCCTCAGCAGTTGCAACATTGCCGGCAACAAGCTCAACATCGGGGAACGCCTCTTTAACACGGGTGATATTGCGCAGGATGTTGGCTGAATGGCCGTGCGCACTGTCCAGCACGAGAACATCGACGCCTGCGTCCACAAGCGCTCCGGCCCTGTCCATAACGTCGCTTGTAACTCCGATCGCGGCAGCGCAGAGCAGACGGCCATGTCTGTCCTTTGCGGAATTGGGATAGGTCAACGCCTTTTCAATATCCTTTATTGTTATAAGCCCTTTAAGCCTGAAATCCTCATCAACGATCGGCAGCTTTTCTATCTTATTGCGGCGGAGAATATCCTTAGCTTCGGCAAGGGTCGTGCCCTCTTTCGCCGTTACAAGGTTTTCCTTTGTCATGACGTCGTCGATGACCTTGGTCATCTCTGTTTCAAATTTTAAATCGCGGTTGGTTATAATGCCTATAAGCTTTCCATTATCGTCAATAATCGGAACACCGGAAATACGGAACTTTGCCATCAAAGCGTCAGCATCGGCAAGAGTATGTCCGGCGCCAAGAGAAAACGGATTCGTGATAACTCCGTTTTCGGAGCGCTTTACAATGTCGACCATCTCAGCCTGAGCATCGATCGGCATATTCTTGTGAATGACGCCTATGCCGCCTTCACGCGCCAGGGCTATGGCCATCCTGTCCTCAGTAACGGTGTCCATAGCTGCGCTTATAAGCGGAATGTTGAGCTTTATCTTCTTGGTGAGATTCGTCTCAAGCTTTACATCCGCCGGAAGCACCGAGCTCTCAGCCGGTATCAGCAGCACGTCATCATAGGTAAGTCCCTCATATGCAAAGCGATTTGCATAGCTGCTTGTCATGTTCATAGTAAACAACCCCCGCATTAGTTTTTAAATTTTAATAAATTTTACTATCCGACGAACCATAAGTCAACAGTCAATAGTTTTAAATCTTCCGGATGCTGTAAAAGATGTAATGCCATCCTGCCGTACGCCCTGCACCACAAAGGTCCCATTATCCGTTTTGCCATACAGCGTTATTACGCTTCCCGGAGGGCATTCCGCGCTGTAATCGATTTGAAGCTCCATACATAGCTTTGCTTCTCCGCTCCAATAACCCAAAACCTCACACACGACGTCTGCATATGCAGGTCCGGACAGATGTCCGTTTATGTCGCAGTCTCCGTATCTTACAACGCTTTCACCGATCTTAGGCAGTTCTTCCCTGATTCTGATGCGTTTTACAGGCGATATCCCCTCCAGCAGAGGATCTTCTGAAAAAAGCTCCTCAACGACCTTAGTACGAAGGATATGCCTCGTTTCTTTATCCACCGCCATTGATGACATTGTTGCTACTGCTGTTAACTCCTCTTTCGAATTACGGAACTCTATGACACGGGTATATGTTCCTCCGGTAATCGACCTGTAAGACACATCGGCAAATACCGGCTCTCCTCCGTGAACGGGCAACAACTGTTCATACTTGAGTCTGGCAAGCATCCATACGGCGCCTATCGCATTTTCCATGCTCTCAAATGAGACTCCCTCAAGTTCAGACTGCCTGGCCACCCCGTCAATTGCAATTCTCAGCATGGTCTTTGGCTTAACATTGTCATGTATATCTGTTTCCAATGATCTGATGTTATATTCATATCGTGCCACCGTTTAATTACCTCCAGAACGCGCGTAGTAGAATATGTACTGCTGAGCAAGGCCGGCATATTCTCCAAGAGAGGACGGGTCAAAATCCGGCGAAAAATGCTCTTTCAGCGCCTTTTTCATCCAAGTGTCTATTGGAAATCCGCTCATCTGATGCAGCCCGTAGAGAGCCATGCAGTTTGCGACCTTTGGTCCAACTCCGTTCATGGTCCTGAGTTCAGCTATAGAATCGGCAAAACTCATTTCCGCAAGCTTTGCAAGGTCGATTCTGCCCTCTGTAACATCTCGCGCAGCCGAGATGATATACGGTGCCCGATAGCCGCAGCGTAGCGGCGCCAGATCGTCAACGGACAGACCTGCTATCCTTTCGGCGGATGGGAACGTATACAGAGTTCTATCATCAAATTTGACCGCCTCGCCAAAACAGCTGCAAAGTGTTTCGACAATCTTCTTGATCCTCGGTATATTATTGCACTGGGAGATTATAAACGAGCACAACGCCTCCCACGGTTCCTGTCTCAGTATCCTGATACCGCGCCCGAACTCCGAGCATTTTTTGAGATAGTCCCCGCCATCAAAAGCAAGGCGAATGCTCTCATAATCGACATCAAGATCAAAATAATCCCGCCACATATTAATTTTATCCGGTTCTGACGTTTGCAAATACAGCGCGCCTTCCCGTGATGTTATTTTTGCCGCAGTTCCCTTTACCACGCCGGTATAAACACCGTTTTCATCGCAATTCCATCGGAAACATTGTCCGCATTCAAAGGTTTTTACTGCATCCATTTCATCGGCAGAAGCCAAAAAAATCATATCTTCAGCGCTCATAGCTTGAATATCTCTTTCTAAAAATATATAATTATATTATATACGAAACATCTTGCTTTTTCAAGGAGGTTGCCGGATATGGCAGAAACCATATACTCGATACCCATAAATGAGAGCTTTGACGCAAAATGTGGCTGCCCGCTGTGCAGGCTCCACAACGACCATGAGAAAAGTTCACTTGAGTATATTCTTGGCGCCGCTATGATGGAACCTGACATAAGGCAGGAGACAAACAGGCTGGGCTTTTGCCGACGCCATAGCGAAAAAATGTATTCAATGAAGAACAGGTTGTCACTGTCTCTCACGCTTCAGACAAGGCTCAGATATATTCATGAGCTTTTATCCGCAAATGGCGAGGGCGGACGCTCTCTTTTCGGAAAAAAGGCCGTTCAAGAGGACGCTTTGCTCTCCGTTGCGGATGATTGCTATATCTGCCGTCGTGTCTCCGGTTTTGACGAGAAGATCGTAAACAACACGATATATCTTTGGAAAACTGACAATGCCTTTCGTGAGAAATTTTGCCGACAGCCGTTCTTCTGTCTGGAACACGCTTCCGCTCTTTTAAAAACCGCATCAGAGTCCCTTCCAAAAGCGTCATATTCCGCCTTTCGCAGCGACATAACCGCCGTCTGTCTCCGCTGCGCTGAAAACCTTGACGATGCATTGTCCGGATTTATAGCCAGTTTTGACCATAGGAATGCCGAAACGCCTCTCACAGAGGCACAGCGCAATTCAGCAGAAGACACAATCGAATTTTTGACAGGAAGCGTCAATGAATAAATAAAGCCGGAGAATATTCTCCGGCTTTTATTATTACATAAACAGCTGCTTCCTGTCTCCCTGGAGTTCCATAGCGGTTCCCATGCAGACAAGTTCTCTCTCCGCAACCGTAAGCGGCTGAGCGGCAAGAAACTCAGAGGCCCTGTTAAACGGCTCCATTGGGTAATCGGAACCAAACATGATCCTGTCGATACCGATAACGTCGCGGGTGCAGCGGAACGAAGCAGGATCGTAATTTCCGCTGAATGTGACCCAAATATTATGAGTCATATAGTAATCGAAGTCAAACTTTCTGTTTCCATCGAGACGGCCGTTGCTCATTCTCTTCATTACAAACGGCAGTCCCTCTCCCAGGTGGCCGAGTACAAACTTTATATCGGGAAACTCATCGAATACGCCGACCTGCATCATACGCACAAGCGTAAGACAGGTATCCGCTGCATAGCCGATACCGCCCCAGACAGACGGTCCCAGTCCCTGATATTCATCCATGTTCGGTGCTGTAGGATGTATGTAAGTTATGCAACCAAGCTCATTTGCCTTTTGCAGGACAGGACGGAACATAGGGTCGTCGAGACGTTCCCTGATATTAAAGTTGGAATACACGTTCCAGCCGAAAAAGCCCAGCTCCTTTATGCAGCGTTCAAGCTCTTTTGCGGCCTCCTCCGGCGCTCTCATCGGCAGCGCAGCCCAGCCATAAACACGGCCCTTGTACTTCTGTGTGATCTCATACAGCTTATTATTCGCCGTCTGTGCAAGCTCGACTGCAATTGCCGGATCCGCTGCTTCAATGCCTGCCTGATGGCTCATAACGCAGGCGTCGATCCCAGCCTCTTCCATCAGCCTCAGTCTCTCATCGATATTGTCAAGGCTGAGCACACGCTGAAGAGGGTCCACCATCTTTCCTCCGACATTCTCTGACGTGTCG
>CAZIHY010000032.1:0-21578 GCA_964539115.1 uncultured Oscillospiraceae bacterium | reverse complement strand
TTTCCTTGCGGAGACGGTTTTTATGCGCTTTGTGTTTTTTGTACCCGGCAAAACGGAAACGCAGAACAGTTTTGTGCATATTTTTCCGCTTTTTGAGTTGACAAGATGAAATAATATTCGTATAATACAAGAAAAAGATGCATAAATTATGAATATTATTCAAAGGAGAATGAATATTATGAATAAAGCTGGTATCAAGAAAGTCGTTCTGGCATATTCCGGAGGACTGGATACCTCTATAATTATCCCCTGGCTGAAGGAGAACTACAACAACTGCGAGGTCATCGCGGTCTCCGGCAACGTCGGTCAGGCCGATGAGCTCGAGGGGCTCGAGGAGAAGGCCCTTAAGACCGGCGCCTCCAAGCTCTATGTTCTTGACCTCACCGACGAGTATGTAGACGATTTTATTATACCTACCATGAAGGCCGGCGCTGTCTACGAGGAGTATCTTCTTGGAACGAGCCACGCACGTCCCTGTATTGCCAAGGGGCTTGTTGAGATCGCGCTTAAAGAGGGCGCAGACGCGATCTGCCACGGCTGCACCGGAAAGGGCAACGATCAGGTCCGCTTTGAGTTGGCCATCAAGCACTTTGCTCCCAATATGCCCATAATCGCACCGTGGCGCGAGTGGAGCATAAAGAGCAGGGAAGAGGAGATAGACTACGCAGAGGCTCACAACGTTCCGCTCAAGATAAACCGCGAGACCAATTATTCCAAGGATAAGAACCTCTGGCACTTGAGCCATGAGGGCCTCGACCTTGAGGATCCCGGCAACGAGCCTCAGTATGAGAAGGAAGGCTTCCTTGAGATGGGCGTATCTCCGCTGCAGGCCCCCGATGAGCCGACTTACGTCACCATCGACTTTGAACAGGGCATTCCCGCCGCTCTTGACGGTGAGAAGATGAGCGCCAAGAACATCATCCTCAAGCTCAATGAGATAGGCGGAAAGAACGGCATTGGTCTTCTGGACATCGTGGAAAACAGGCTTGTCGGCATGAAATGCCGCGGCGTATATGAGACCCCGGGCGGCGCGATACTCTACAAGGCGCACAGTGTGCTTGAGACCATCTGCCTCGACAAGATGACCATGCACGAGAAGCAGAAGCTTGCCATAACCTTCGCTGAGCTTGTTTACAACGGCCAGTGGTACACTCCGCTGCGCGAGGCCCTTTCGGCTTTCGTTGACAAAACTCAGGAGCGGGTCACCGGTAAGGTCAGACTCAAGCTCTATAAGGGCAACATGATAAATGCCGGAGTATGGAGCGACTACAGCCTTTACTCCGAGCAGATCGCAACCTTCGGAGAGTCCGATTACAATCAGAAGGACGCTGAGGGCTTCATAAACCTCTACGGTCTGCCCATCAAGGTACAGGCGATGGTCGACCAGGGACTGCTCAACAAATAAAAAGTGAGGTAACGACAATGAAACTTTGGGCGGGAAGATCCGAAAAACAGACTGACAAGCTGGCTGACGACTTCAATTCATCCATCCGCTTTGACAGTCGTATGTACAGACAGGATATCGAAGGCTCCATGGCCCATGCGGCGATGCTGGGCGCAAAGGGCATTATCCCGCTCAAGGATTCCGAAACTATAATTGAGGCGCTCGGCGGCATACTCGACGATATAAGCTCAGGTACTTTGGAATTTGATGCTGAAGCCGAGGATATCCATATGTTTGTCGAGGCCGAGCTGACAAACCGCATAGGCGATGCGGGAAAGCGGCTGCACACCGCGCGCAGCCGCAACGACCAGGTTGCCTTGGATATCAGGCTCTATCTGCGCGAGGAGATCGGCGAGATAAAGAGACTGACACTGGCGCTTATCCGTGCTCTGACCGATCAGGCCGAGGAGCATACTGAGACGATATTGCCCGGCTATACCCATCTTCAGCGCGCACAGCCCATCGTATTTGGACATCATCTGATGGCCTATGCTTTCATGCTGATGCGCGATATCAGCAGATTGAACGATACGGCAAAGCGGATGAACTTCAATCCTCTTGGTTCGTGTGCCCTTGCCGGGACTACATATGACATTGACAGGGAACAGACCGCCAAAGCGCTTGGCTTCGACGGAGTTGTGATGAACAGTCTGGACGGCGTCTCGGACAGGGATTTCTGTATTGAGCTTGCCGCCGCCTGCTCGACTCTTATGATGCATCTGTCCCGTCTTTCCGAGGAAATTATCCTCTGGTCGAGCTGGGAATTCAAGTTTGTCGAGCTTGACGATGCGTTTACGACCGGATCCTCCATCATGCCTCAGAAGAAAAACTCTGACATGGCGGAGCTCGTCCGCGGCAAGACTGGACGTGTTTACGGTGACCTCATAACGCTTCTCACGATGCTCAAGGGCCTGCCGCTTGCGTATAACAAGGATATGCAGGAGGATAAGGAGGCCATCTTTGACGCGGTCGACACAGTGAAGCTGGCTCTCGGCGTGTTCGCGCCGATGGTCGCAACGATGAAGGTGCTGCCGGAAAATATGAGCGCTGCCGCGGCTGAGGGCTTCATAAATGCAACTGATTGTGCGGATTATCTCGTGAAGAAGGGAATGCCCTTCCGCAGTGCCTATAAGATAACGGGACAGCTCGTGGCTGAGTGCATTGCCAAGGGAACGACTCTTGAGAAGCTGCCGCTGGGTGCGTATAAGGCCCATTCCGAGCTTTTTGAGGATGATTTGTATCCAGAGATCGATATGAAAGCCTGCGCTCAGAAGCGAACCTCCATGGGCGGCACGTCGACGTCCTCTGTGCTCACACAGATAGGCATCGTAAGGGAGTTCCTGAATAATGAAAAAGTATAACATTTTTGTCGATGGCAGCGCAGGAACGACAGGGCTTCAGATATTTCAGCGGCTTGAAAAACGCGGGGATATAAATCTTATAGTCCTGCCTGAAGAAAACCGCAAGGATGCTATTGCCCGCCGTGAGGCGATAAATTCTGCCGACCTTGTTTTTCTTTGCCTGCCTGACGACGCGGCTGTCCAGTCCGCCTCGATGGTGGAAAATGAGACTACACGGGTGATAGACGCTAGCACGGCCCACCGCACTGCCGAGGGCTGGACATACGGTTTTCCGGAGTTGAACGCGCAGCAGCGTGATAAGATAGCAAAGGCGCGCTTTGTTGCAAATCCCGGATGTCATGCAACCGGAGCAATATCTGTAACAGCGCCGCTTGTTGCGATTGGTATCCTACCGAGAGATTATCCGCTCGTTATATATTCCCTGACCGGATATTCCGGCGGCGGGAAAAAGATGATCGCGCAGTATGAAACTCCGGAGAAAACGCAGGATCTGTATGCTCCGCGGATCTATGGTCTGAACCAGAACCACAAGCACCTGAAAGAAATAACCATTGTCAGCGGTCTTGAGCGCGAGCCTGTTTTTTGTCCCATCGTTGACGACTACTACGCGGGGATGGCGACGAGCATCTGCCTGCACAACGGTCTTTTGGCGAAAAAGTATACGGCGCAGGATATCCAAAGGGCTCTCTGCGAGTGGTATGCCGGACAGAAATTCGTCACGGTCGCGCCCTTTGCAGACGGCGGATTTATCGAGAGCAATAAGAATACCGGTACCAACAGGCTCGAAATAACTGTCTCCGGAAACGACGAGAGGACGCTTATAACAGCGCGCTTTGACAATCTTGGCAAGGGAGCTTCCGGCGCGGCAGTACAGAATATGAATATTATGCTCGGTCTCGCTGAAGAGACGGGCCTTGAATAAAGGTGAGGAATATGAAAGTGGTACAGGGAGGAGTAACAGCGGCAAGGGGCTTTACCGCAGCGGGCATGCACTGCGGCGTTAAGTCCTCCAATCCCGAGAAAAAGGATGTTGCGCTGATCTATTCCGAGAAAAAATGTACGGCTGCGGGCGCGTTCACGCTCAATATGGTGAAGGCCGCTCCCGTGCTGTATACGAAAGAGATGCTCAGGGATGGGCAGGCACAGGCGATAATTGCAAACAGCGGAAATGCCAACGCCTGTGCACCCCGCGGCGAGGTCAACGCCCGGCGTATGGCTGCGTCCGCGGCGGCTGCACTCGGACTGAATGTCAGCGACGTCGCGGTGGCCTCCACGGGAGTGATCGGCCAGACGCTGAATATCGACGTCATTGAGCAGGGGATCCCGGTTCTCGCCAAGAACCTGTCCAGGCACGGCGGAAACGATGCCTCACTAGCTATAATGACCACGGACACGGTTCAGAAACAGGCTGCAGTTGAGGTCAAGCTGGGTGGTAAAACCGCGGTGATCGGAGGTATGGCAAAGGGCAGCGGTATGATACACCCGAATATGGGTACTATGCTCTGCTTCATAACAACTGACGCCGCCATAAGTGTGGAAATGCTCAGAAAAGCCCTAATCTCCTGCGTCGGCGTAAGCTTTAACCGCATTTCTGTTGACGGGGATACCTCGACAAATGACAGCTGCATCATCCTTGCAAACGGCCTTGCGGAGAATGAGGAGATAACCAGCGAGGGTGCGGACTTTACTGAGTTCTGCAGCGGCCTGCGCCATGTCTGCGTAAAGCTGGCCCGTATGATGGCAGCGGACGGCGAGGGTGCGACCCATCTGATCACCTGCCTTGTAAGGCGCGCAGAGAGCGAGGAGAAGGCGGAACTGGTAGGAAAATCCATAATCCGCTCACCGCTGGTGAAAACAGCGATTTTCGGAACAGATGCAAACTGGGGCAGGATACTTGCAGCCGCGGGCTATTCCGGCGCAGAGTTTGATCCAGACAAATGTTCAGTTGCTTTCATGTCCGACGCCGGCAGCGTCAAAGTCTGTGAAAATGGACGCGGATTGTTGTTTGATGAAGATACTGCTAAGAAAATTTTGTCTGAAAAAGAGATAATTATTGACTTCGACATGGGAGAGGGCAGCGCGGAGGTTGCCTGCTGGGGTTGCGACCTGAGCTATGACTATGTCAAAATCAACGGAGATTACAGAACCTGAGAGGTGTTTTGCGTGAGTACTCAGATGAGCAATGCACAGCGGGCGGAGGTCCTGACACACGCCCTGCCATACATACAGAAGTACACAAATAAGGTCCTTGTCATCAAATACGGCGGCAACGCCATGATAAACGAGGAACTGAAAAAGGCGGTTATGGGCGATCTCGTTTTACTGTCGCTTATAGGTGTTAAAGTGGTGCTTGTCCACGGCGGCGGGCCTGAGATAAACGAGGGTCTACGTAAGATCGGGAAGAAGAGCGAATTTGTCGACGGACTGCGCGTCACCGACGAGGAGACAATGGACGTTGTTCAGATGGTGCTGGCGGGTAAGATCAACAAAAACCTTGTCAATCTTATCGGCTGCATGGGCGGTAATGCTATCGGCCTTTCCGGGATCGACGGGCATATCATCGAGTGTGAAAGACTGGACGATGTACATGGGTACGTTGGCGAGATCACAAAAGTGAACACAAAACCCATCGTTGACTTGCTCAACACAGGCTACATCCCCGTTATCTCAACTGTGGGCTGCGATAAAGAGGGGAACAGCTACAACATAAACGCAGATACCGCCGCATCCCGTATCGCGGGCTGTCTGAAGGCGGAGAGCCTTATCTCGATGACAGATATATCCGGCCTGCTGTATGATAAGGACGACCCGTCAACGCTTATACCGGAGGTCAATGTTTCCGAGGTGCCGCGGCTCATGCGCGAGGGAGTTATCTCCGGCGGTATGATACCAAAGGTAGAGTGCTGCGTTGAGGCGATACGGCGCGGGGTCGGCCGAGTGTTTATTATCGACGGCAGAATACCTCATTCGATACTGATAGAGACCTTGACCGATGAAGGCATCGGAACTATGTTCAAATAAAGGGAGGACGAATATGGATACAAAACTGCTTGACAGCGCATACGTTGCGCATACCTATTCACGTTTTCCCCTTGAGCTCACCTCCGGTAAGGGAGCAGTTCTCCGCGATGAAAACGGTAAGGAGTATATTGATCTGGGCTCCGGCATCGCAGTCAATATTTTTGGCGCCTGTGACGATGAGTGGACCAGGGCCGTTTCTGAACAGGCGGCGAAGCTGCAGCACACCTCAAATCTCTATTATACCGCGCCCGGTGCTCTTCTGGCACAGGCTCTGTGCGAGCGCACGGGTATGAAGAAGGTGTTCTTTGGAAACTCCGGGGCGGAGGCCAACGAATGCGCCATCAAGACCGCGCGCCGCTGGGCATTCCTGAAGTACGGCGACGAGAGCCACGCAACGATTATAACCCTGAAAAACAGCTTCCACGGCCGTACGATAACAACTCTTGCCGCGACTGGACAGGACGTGTTCCACACGGAGTTCGGCCCGTTCACACCCGGCTTTGTTTATGCTGAGGCGAATAATATCGAGGATGTCCGCAGACTCGCGGAGGAGAATGCCTGCTGCGCCGTAATGTTTGAGCCTATACAGGGCGAGGGCGGAGTAATGCCGCTGGACACCGAGTTTGTTAAAGGGCTAAAGCAGCTGGCGGATGAAAAGGAGCTTCTGCTCATCGCGGACGAGGTCCAGACCGGAAACGGCAGGACCGGCAAGCTCTACGCCTATATGCACTTCGGCGTAACGCCCGACATCGTTACGACTGCCAAAGGACTTGGCGGCGGACTGCCGATTGGCGCTTGCATGTTTGGAGAGCGCACGGAGAATATCATGAGCTCCGGCAAACACGGCTCCACCTTCGGCGCGAACCCCGTTTGCTGCGCGGGTGCGCTGAGCGTTATCAGCAGAATAACCGATGAGCTGATGGAGGAAGTCAGCCGCAAGTCGGAATACATCAAAAAAGAGCTGATCGGAGCACAGGGCGTCATCGGTGTTTCAGGTATGGGTCTTATGCTTGGCATAGAATCCGTCCGTCCTGCGGCGGAGGTCATCTCTGACTGCATAGAGGCCGGCGTTCTGGTTCTAAGTGCAAAGACAAAGATCAGGCTGCTCCCGCCGCTGAATATCGGTTGGGATGAGCTTGAAAAAGCAATTGAGATTTTGAAGGGGGTACTTGCCAAATGAAGCATCTGCTCAAGCTTATGGATATGACAACAGAGGAAATAACCGAGGTCTTGAATCTTGCCGACCAGCTCAAGTATGAAAAGCGCAACGGCATCGAGCATCATATTCTCAAGGGACAGACTCTCGGAATGATATTCCAGAAATCTTCCACCCGCACCCGTGTTTCCTTCGAGGTTGGCATGTATGATCTCGGCGGATCAGCTCTTTTCCTCTCCAACAGGGACCTTCAGATCGGACGCGGTGAGCCCGTTCAGGATACCGCCCGTGTGCTGTCGCGTTATCTGGACGGTATTATGATACGCACTTTTGCCCAGCAGGAGGTAGAGGATCTTGCAAAATACGGCTCCATTCCCGTTATCAACGGCCTTACAGATTATTGCCATCCCTGCCAGGTGCTTGCCGATCTCATGACGATCCGCGAGCACAAGGGAGCCATTGCCGGCAACAAGCTCTGTTTCATTGGAGACGGCAATAATATGGCAAATTCTCTCATTGTCGGCGGCATTAAGACCGGGATGAAGGTTGCGGTTGCCTGCCCCACGAGCAACCAGCCGGATGCCGAGATCATGAAATGGGCCTATGAAAACGGCGATTTTGTCTGCACGGACAATATCCTCGAAGCCGCAGCGAATGCGGACGTCCTTTATACCGACGTCTGGGCCTCCATGGGACAGGAGGAAGAGGCCCTTGAAAGACAGAAAATCTTTGCGGGCTTCCAGATCAATGATTCTGTAATGGCAGCCGCTAAATCCGATGCAATGGTCCAGCATTGTCTGCCTGCTCACAGAGGCGAGGAGATAACAGAAAAAGTGTTTGAAGAGCATGCCGATGAGATTTTTGACGAAGCGGAAAATCGTCTGCACGCTCAAAAGGCCGTTATGGTCAAGCTCATGCGCCGCTGAACGCCCTCATTTGAGAGCGCTTGGCTCTCAAATAAACATTTGCCGTATTTTTTACGGAAAGGGCAAGGCATCTGAGTTGTATTTTACTCAGATGCCTTTGGCGCGCATTTCAGCGTGGTTAAATTCATCCAAAGAAAGGGGTAGAAGATGAAGAGAGCATACATTGTTTTGAGCAGCGGAGAGATTTTTGAAGGGTGGCGTTTTGGCGCTGAAACGGACAGCATAGGCGAGCTTGTTTTTACGACCGGTATGTGCGGCTATATAGAAACGTTGACAGATCCAAGCTATTACGGTCAGATCGTCATGCAGACATTCCCGCTGATCGGAAACTATGGGATAATTGAAGACGATTTCGAGGGAAAATGTGCGGTTCGCGGCTATGTCGTAAGGGAATGGTGTGACGCACCCTCCAATTTCCGAAGCGAATACGATCTGGATGCTTTTCTTAAAGAGCAGGGCGTTCCGGGCGTTTACGGCGTCGATACGAGAGAGATAACGCGCATAATAAGGGAGCACGGCGTCATGAACGCCATCATATGTGATGCTCCTCCGGCGTCTCTGGATGAGGTAGTGGCCTACGCCGTTACGGATGCTGTCCGGAGCGTGAGCCGGAAGGAGACCGACGTATATCCGGCGGTGGGAGAGAAGCGGTTTTCCGTCGCGCTGATGGACTACGGCGCAAAGGCCAATATCATAAACTCCCTCCAGCGCCGCGGCTGTGAGGTGACTGTCTACCCCTACGATACTCCTGCCGAAAAGATACTTGCCGCGGATCCCGACGGTATTATGCTTTCCAACGGGCCTGGCGACCCGCAGGAAAATGTGGGCCCCATTGCTGAGATAAAAAAGCTTATGGGACAAAAGCCGGTGTTCGGCATCTGCCTTGGGCATCAGTTGATGGCTCTTGCGCAGGGCGGAGAGACGGTAAAGCTCAAGTATGGCCACCGCGGGGTCAATCAGCCGGTGCGCGACTGCAAGGGAACAAGAACGTTTATAACCAGCCAAAACCATGGTTATGCGGTCGTTTCCGAGAGCCTGACAGCGGGAGAGATAAGCTTTCGGAATGCCAACGACGGTACCTGCGAGGGCGTAGATTACCCGGAGCTGAATGCATTCTCCGTCCAGTTCCATCCCGAGGCCCGGAGCGGTCCCAAAGACACCGAGTTCCTGTTTGACAGGTTCATAAAGCTGATGGAGGTGAGTGACTGATGCCGAGGATAAACGATATAAAAAAGGTCATGGTCATCGGATCAGGCCCGATCGTCATAGGACAGGCCGCCGAGTTCGACTATGCTGGAGCACAGGCCTGCCGAATACTCAAGGAGGAAGGGATAGACGTTGTCCTTGTGAACTCGAACCCCGCGACGATCATGACCGACAAAATGCTTGCAGACGAGATCTATCTTGAGCCGCTTACAGCTGAGACTGTCACGAGAATACTTGAGAAAGAGCGCCCCGACAGCCTTCTCGCTTCTCTCGGCGGACAGACCGGACTTACCATTGCAATGCAGCTGGACAAGAACGGAACGCTCGACAGGCTGGGAGTTCGCCTGCTCGGAACTAGTGCTGAGGCGATCGACAAGGCTGAGGACCGAGAGCTCTTTAAGGAGACTATGGCAGCTATCGGCCAGCCGACTATTCCCTCGGACATTGCAAACGACGTTGATACCGCAGTTGCTATTGCCGACAGGATCGGCTATCCTGTGATTGTCCGTCCTGCGTTTACGCTCGGCGGAGCGGGCGGGGGCGTTGCCTACACGGCCGATGAGCTGCGCACGATTGCTGATATTGGCCTTGAGCTGTCCCCGATAACCCAAGTGCTTGTCGAGCGCTATATATATGGCTGGAAAGAGATAGAGTTTGAGACAATGCGCGACAGTGCCGGAAATGTCATCGCGGTCTGCTCAATGGAGAACTTCGATCCTGTTGGTATCCACACGGGAGACAGTATAGTTGCAGCTCCGGCTCTGACGCTTTCGGACAGAGAGTATCAGATGTTGCGGACGGCCTCGCTGGATATCATAACCGCCTTGGGTGTAGTTGGCGGCTGCAACTGCCAGTTTGCGCTCAACCCTGACAGCTTTGAATATTCTGTTATCGAGGTAAACCCGCGTGTCTCGCGTTCCTCGGCGCTTGCAAGTAAGGCTACCGGTTATCCGATAGCGAAGGTCACGACCAAGATCGCTCTGGGCTATACGCTAGACGAGATCCAGAATGATATAACAGGTAAGACCTGCGCCTGTTTTGAGCCTGCGCTGGACTATGTCGTCGTCAAGTTCCCCAAGTGGCCTTTCGATAAATTCCATGACGCCTCGCGCAAGCTCGGGACCCAGATGAAGGCCACGGGCGAGGTCATGGCCATAGCTCCGAGCTTTGAAATGGCTATTATGAAGGCTGTCCGCGGTGCGGAGATAGGGATGGACACTCTTAACCGCAAACCGGATACCGACGAGCCAATACGTGACCGTCTGCGCAATATGGACGACCATAGACTATTCACGGTTTTTGAAGCTCTCAAGGCTGGGATATCTCCGGAAGAGATACAGTCGATAACAAAAATCGACAAATGGTTTACATATAAACTCAAAAAGCTTGCGGATTTTGAAAAAGAGATCGTAAATAAGGGCAAGCTCTCCGAGGAAGATTACCTCCGCGGCAAGAAGCTCGGCTATCTTGACAGGAGTCTGCTTGCCATGACGGGAGCGGCGGAACTCCCGCACAGGAACGCCGTGTACAAGATGGTCGATACCTGCGGCGCGGAGTTTGACGCTGAGACGCCGTATTTCTATTCCAGCTATGACACGGTATGCGAGTCCCGCACCTTTGCGCGTTCCGGCAGGCCTGTCATTATGGTTCTCGGCTCCGGACCGATACGTATCGGACAGGGCATTGAATTCGACTATAGCTCCGTTCATTGCGTGTGGGCGCTGAAAAGATTGGGCTATGAGGTCGTCATAGTAAACAACAATCCCGAGACGGTATCAACGGACTATGACACGGCGGACAGGCTGTATTTCGAGCCGCTGTGCGACGAGGACGTAATGAATATAATCGAGGTTGAAAAACCTGTCGGCGTTGTTGTTGCCTTCGGCGGCCAGACTGCTATCAAGCTTACAAAGTATCTTGATACAAACGGCATACAGATCCTTGGAACATCTGCGGAGAGCATCGACATGGCCGAGGACAGGGAGCGCTTTGACGAGCTTTTGGAGCGCTTCAATATCAAGCGGCCGCGCGGCATGGGCGTCACCGGTCTGGATGAGGCGCTGAAGGCTGCCAATGAACTTGGCTATCCTGTGTTGCTGCGTCCGTCGTATGTTATCGGCGGACAGAACATGGTCATTGCTCACAATGACGAGGATGTGCAGCTGTATATGTCCATCATTCTCTCCGGGGGCGTTGAAAATCCCGTTCTTGTGGACCAGTATCTGATGGGCACAGAGCTTGAGGTGGATGTCATTTCCGACGGTGAGGACGTGCTGATACCGGGCGTCATGCAGCATATAGAGCGCGCGGGCGTCCACAGCGGCGACTCCATCGCCGTTTATCCGCCGTTCAATCTCAGCGACAAAATGCTCGATGTGATCGTCGGATGCAGCGAAAAGCTGGCCCTCTCCCTCAAAACGAAGGGGCTTGTCAACATTCAGTATCTGATATACAAGGGCGAGCTTTATGTTATCGAGGTCAATCCGCGCGCCTCGCGTACGGTTCCGTATATCAGCAAGGTGACGGGCGTTCCCATGGTGGACATCGCTTCTGCGCTCATGGTCGGCGGAAAATTGCGGGATATGGGTTATGGTACAGGATTATATAAGCAAAGTCCTTATGTTGCCGTTAAGGTGCCTGTTTTCTCGTTCGAAAAGCTGTCAGATGCAAACTCTGCGCTGTCGCCGGAGATGAAATCCACCGGCGAAGTGCTGGGTGTTGGCAGAACGCTGGATGAGGCGTTGTTCAAGGGCCTTGTGTCAGGATGCTATAAGCTCAAAGGCAGAACCCAGCAGGAGCATCAGGGCGGGATCCTTATAAGCGTTAACCGGCGAGACCAGCCTGAGATCGTGAACATTGCCCGAAAGCTGGACGATATGGGCTATAAGCTTTATGCTACGGATGGTACCGCACGCGAGATCGCCAGACTCGGAACGGATGTTGAGATAGTCGGCAAGCTGGGCAAGGACAGCCGCGTGTTTGAGATGCTGGAAAACGGAGATATTGACTATATCATACTGACGGGTTCTACCAAGCCGGAGTATATACGCGATTTCATAAGGCTCAATCACCGGGCTCTTCAGCTCTCCATACCGTGCCTTACTTCTCTTGACACAGCAAACGCTCTGGCTGATATACTCGCCTGCCGCTATACGCAGCAAAATACGGAGCTTGTCGATATCGCGCACCTGCGCCAGGAGAAGCAGACGATACGTTTCACCAAGATGCAGGACCTCGGAAATGATTATATTTATATAGAGAACTTTGACGGCTCCATCACGAGCCCAGAATCGCTGTGTGTGCACCTGTGTGACCGTCATTATGGCATTGGCGGCGATGGGATCGTGCTTATTGAGAAGAGCGAGAAAGCGGAAGCCGGTATGCGTATATTCAATGTTGACGGCAGCGAGGGTAAAATAGCGGGCAACGCATTGCGCTGCGTCAGCAAATATCTTTATGACCGCGGGATCTGTACAGAGGATGAATTTTCAATAGAGACGGCAAGCGGCGTTAAAACCGTGCATTTGTCGACCAGAAACGGAAAAGTCAGCTCTGTTACGGTCGCTATGGGCAAAGCGGAGCTCCGGCCCGAGAGCATACCTGTCGCACTGGATGGGGAGAGCGTCATCTCGCGCCATGTGAATGTTGCCGGCGGCGAATATGATATAACCTGTGTGTCTGTAGGCAATCCACACTGCGTAGTGTTTGTTGACAGGGTAGATGCGCTCGATGTTGAGGCGATCGGGCCCAAGTTTGAGTATGACAGTCTGTTTCCTGAGCGTGTGAATGCGGAGTTTATACACGTTGTGAATGATTATACTATCAAGATGCGCGTTTGGGAGCGCGGCAACGGTGAAACGATGGGCTGCGGCACTGGCGCCTGTGCGGCGGTTGTCGCGGCTGTGGAAAACGGTTTTTGCCGCAAGGGGGACGATATTACTGTCCGGCTCCCCGGCGGAGACCTGGTGATCAATTACACCGATGAGGGTATAACGATGACCGGCGGCGCAACGCAGGTTTACGAGGGTACAACTGAGTATTAAATTAAAAAGAGGGTAATGCAGTCTGCATTACCCTTTTTTGTTCAGCCTTTTATCGAATCTCTTGACATGGCACCTGGTGCATTTGCTATGCTTATGGCAAGGAGGCGATGCTGAATATGAAGATTTCTGAGGTCAGCCGGAGGACCGGACTGCAAAAACGCACGATACGCTTCTATCAGGAACTGGGCCTTGTGAATCCCGCACTAGAAGAGCGCAACGGCAGGTATTACAAGGAATACAACGAGGCCGACATTGAGCGGCTGCGCATTGTTGCGGGGCTGCGGCGGGCTCGCTTCTCGCTGGAACAGATCCGCATGATGTTAGAAGAGCCGAAGCTCATACCTGATATATACCGTGAATACCTCCGCGAGCTGCGCCAGGTTTCTGCCCAGCTTCAGACACTGCTGAATCTTGCAAGCGGGATTGAACCCGAAAGCCTTACAACGGCCGGAGAACTTTGTGAAAAGCTCAACCCGGCCTCTGAGCGGCTTGATATGCCCCGTGTGGATACGCGCCCACCCCGATTCGGTAGGCTTGACGGTCCTGAATTTGCGGAAAGCTGCGAGGTAGCCGCATGGCACAGAGCACAGTACAGCCAAAACACTCCTGAAGCGCTTCCGGTATTAAAAGCGTCTGTTAATCCGGCTCTTGCGCGATATGCTCTCTTTAAGGGAAGTTTGCCCCCAAGCTTTAGAGATAAGCGTGGATGGCATATCGTCCCGCTCTTACTGCTTGTTATCGGAATTTTTTTCATCGTCACTCTTTTTATCACCCGTTGCGGAATGGATAGCGAAAGCAAACCATACCGCATGTGGTATGAAGGAACGATGTATTACGGAGATCTCGAAAAAAGCGATCTTCCAAAAGGCTTTGAGGACATGCAGATGCTTGGCCAACTGAAGTACAGAGCAAATATCAATGGGGACGAGCCGGAGGAACTGACGACCGATATTGTCTGCCTGCCACTTAAGGCGTCATTGTACACTGACAGCAAACAACTATATGTGGTTTTCCGCAATCCTTATGGAATTGATTATTACGCAGTGTTCAGTCCCTACTGATGGCCGGGTGAAAAACTGCTCTTTAATGCTAAAACAAACGGTGCGGAAAGGCACATATGCTCTGGGAAAACTTTTCCGCAATAAGCTTTTCATAGTTACAGCGATAACAGAGCCGTAGGAGAAGCGTTTCTATTCCGGCTCTTGATTTTATTTGCCGACGCAGAACCTTTCGAATATCCTTGTCGTTACATCCTCGCGTACGCTGCGTCCGGTGAGCTCACCCAGCGCGCTCATAGCGCCTTCTGCCTCGCAGAGAACGGCATCAGGTGTGAGTCCTGATTCCATAGCGTTTATTGCCGCGTTTATATAGCCGAGTGCCCGGCGCACTGCGTCTGCTTGACGCGCATTTGTGATTATCTCTCCCTGAACAGCGGATTCCGGGGCAGGGAAGAGGCGCGCAATGGCGTCGCCGAGTGTGTCAAGGCCGCTTCCGTCAAGAGCGGAGATATGACAGACCTCTGAAAAGCTTTCGCGGATAGCGACGTCATCGATCTGCGGGGACAGATCGGATTTATTTATGACCGCGATGGAACACCGCGAGTTCTTTGCGGTGGAGATAGTTTCCATATCGTCGTCCGAGAGCGGGACGGAGGAGTCAAACATCGCCAAAACGAGCTCCGATTCGTTTGCTGCGGTAACAGCCCTGTCAACACCTATCTTTTCAACGGGGTCGTCTGTGCCGCGAAGCCCGGCTGTATCTGTGAGCAACAGAACTACGCCGCCAAGACGCACACGCTCCGAGATCGTGTCACGCGTCGTGCCCGCGATGTCTGTAACTATTGCGCGGTCATAGCCGAGCAGGGCGTTTAGCAGAGAGGATTTGCCCGCATTGGGTTTCCCAATTATCGCAGTGGGCAGACCGCTTTGCATGATGCGCCCCCGGTCAAAGCCGTCAAGCAGCTTTTTGAGTCTGTCAGCGCCATCATGAAGTGTGGAGGAATAGCCCTCCATTACAAAGGGATCGATGTCCTCATCCGGATAGTCTATAACCGCATGGTAGTGAGATGTTATGTCAACCAAACTATCATAAATCGAATCGATGATTTTCATTATTGCGCCGCCGAGTTGACCGGCAGCATTGCGGGCCGCTTCAAGAGTTTCAGCATTAATTATGTCAACCACAGCTTCAGCTTGAGTGAGATCCATACGGTTATTGAGAAACGCCCGCTTGGTAAACTCTCCTGCCAGAGCCTGCCGTGCTCCTGCCGCAAAGAGTGATTCAAGCCCCTCACGCAGAACGACAGGGGAGCCGTGGCACTGCAGCTCCGCGGTATCCTCACCGGTGTAGCTGTTCGGACCGCGCGATATTGTGCACAGGCAGATGTCAAGAAGTTCTCCCTCGCGGTCGAACAGACTGCCGTAGATGAGCTTGCGGTCGGGATAGGAGGACATGGGTTTTCCGCTTTTGGGCAGGAAAACGCGGTCAATTACATCGAGCACCCCGCTGCCGGATAGTCGAATGATGCCTATTGCGGAAAGCTGCGAGCCTGTTGCAATTGCAGCTATTGTATCAGACATGAAAATTACCTCACGATAAAAATGGGACTGCCGGAGGCAGCCCCATAGTTTTTTGGTTAAGCGCCGTATATGAGCCTGCATATGACCGCGCAGACCTCCGCGCGGGTCGCATTGCCCTTGGGGTCAAAGATGTTGCCGGTCTTGCCGGTTATAATGCCCGCATTGCGTGCGGCATAGACAGCGTCAACGGCCCAGGACTCGATCAGGCTGTCGTCGGCAAATTTGCTGGTATCACCGGAGTTTGCAAGAGTGATTCCCGCGTAGTCAGCATAGCGCTTGGCAATGACCGCCATCTCAGAGCGGGTGATGTTGCTCGTGGGAGCAAATTTGCCGTCGCCAATACCGGTCACGATGCCGGCCTTATTGGCCCACTCGACATAGGGCGCATAGTAGGTTCCGGTTTGCACATCGGTGAAAGAGGACGTGGTGTAGTTGGCTGTGTTGACGCCGGCGATGCGTCCGAGTATTGTGACGAAATCAGCTCGTGTCATGTTGTTTGAGGGGGAGAAGAGGCCGTTTCCGGTTCCATTGATGTATCCGGCCCCGGCGAGCTTTTCAACATAGGAACTTGCCCAGTGTGTAGAAGGGACGTCGGAGAAGCTTGCGGTGATGGGATCTCCGGTGCCTATCACGGCATCTCCGTCATAGGCGATGGCGGAGGCAGAGGTCGCGGTTACAACAGCGGTAGTGTCCTCAACAGCCATATATCGCTCGTAGCGGTTGAGAGGGCCGGATTTGGCTTCCTCGCCGCGCGTGACGTTTATGACGGTGCCGCTCGTAATGGAGAGGGAGGCGCTTCCGGAATTGAGGATAACGCTTCCGCCCAGGTGAAGAGTCACCGTTCCACCGTTTTGCAGGCTGGCTTGGCTGAACGAGCCTGTTGAACTTCCTCCGCCGTTTGAGAGGGCAGATTCAATCAGTCCGCGGCCCTTGGAAATTATGTTGCTTATGTATGTGTTCGTAATATATTGGAGCGATATGAGGGGATCGGATGCGGTTCCGGCCGTGGTAGAGGCTATCGCGGAGCTTGCACCGATAAGAAGGAATATCGCAACGGCAAAAGCGATTATGTGTTTTTTTGTCATTGAATAACCTCCGTGGTGGTTTTAGTTTCTGCCTTCCAGAGTCTCTGTGAGGTTATAGCTCAAGGTGAGCAGGCTGTCGGAGAAATGTATGTCCTCGATGAGAACATTGGGATCATTGATCTTAAGTTCGATATTTGTGAAGTTCCAAATGGCTTTGATGCCGTTGGCGACGAGGTCAGCAGCGGAATCGTCCGCCATATGGCGGGGAACTGCAAGGACCGCGATATCAACATCGTGCTCCTTGATAAAAGCGCCCTGCTCGGATTTGTCATATATGGGGATTCCTGCAAGCTCGGTTCCGACTATCTCGGGGCGGATGTCAAAAGCGGCAAGAACGGTAAAACCATACTGGCTGAAGCCGAAATTCTCCATCAGCGCATGTCCGAGGTTTCCGACGCCGACGAGAATGACGGAATAGCCCTTTTTCATGCCGAGGATGCCGGAAATTTCCTCGCGCAGAATCCCAACATTGTAGCCATAACCCTGCTGGCCGAACTCGCCGAAGCAGGAAAAATCCTGACGGATCTGAGACGGTGTCAGCCCCATCTGACGGCCGAGTTCTCCCGAGGATATGCGCTCAACGCCGTGGTAGGCAAGGTCATCCAGCTTTCGAAGATAGCGCGGGAGCCTGCGAATAACATTGTTCGATATATTGGAGCGTCTCAAGGTACTTCCTCCCATCTGTGAGGTATTATGAATATTAATAATTTTTATCAGTATAACATCTAAAAAAACAATATTCAAGGATAAATGCGGTCAAAGGATAGATAAATAACTGGAATGAAAGCGCAAAAGGGCGGCCCGATGGAGCCGTCCTTTTTAGTAGTATCGATCAGGGAGCGGAGGTAAGTCCGTCCGGCGGAGCACCGCTGTTTTTTCAGATGTCCATTGCGGCAAAGTACCCATCGCGGACAGCTTTGCCAATAAATGAAGGTCCGGTGCAATCCCCTATAGGGAAAAACAAAGGCGCGCAGCGGCGGAAGGCCTCTGCAAGTTCCGCGTTGGAGATAAGTCCGATGGCATTTATGATAGTATCCGCCTCGACGGAGGCAAATGTTCCGTCCGCGTATTCTACAGTAAGGCGTCCGTTATCCATGCTGCGTAATGCGCAGCCCTTGAGTATGCTGACTCCGTATTTGTCAAGCAGCAAAAGCTGGGTGTTAATATTTCCCTCTCTGATGTTTTTTGCCAGCCTTTCGCTGCGGCTGACGAGTGTCACCTCTTTGCCGAGCGAACCGAGGTGTACGGCGCATTCAACGCCGGTAAGTCCTCCCCCTATAACAGCTATGCGTTGTCCGAGTTTTTCAGGGGAGGTATAGCATTCGATGGAGCTGAGCACATTTGCGCCGCCGGCGCCGGGAATGTTCAGCTCTCTGAATTTTCCGCCGACGGCGGCTATAACAGCGAAGGGCTCCTCCGACTCGACAAGTTCAGGCGTCGCCTCGATTCCAAGTCGGATATCGACGCCGAGCTTTTTCACTCGCTTTATCATGCTGTCGCGGAACCGGCGAACCTCGGTTTTGAATTTATCGTTGTCCGTATAGCGCAGGATGCCGCCGAGACGCGCATCCTTTTCAAACAAAACGACGCTGTGGCCGCGCTTTGCCGCGGTCTCCGCCGCCTTGAGTCCGGCGATGCCGCCGCCGACGATGGCAACGCGTCTAGGGATATCCGCCTTTGCGGGCGTATAAAAACTCTCTGGCTCGAAGGAGCTCAGCGGATTTACGGAGCAGGAGCCGGTGTTCTTGCAGCCGGAGCAGCGCAGGCAGTTGTTTATCTCTTCGTCTTCGCCGCGCTGAGCTTTGACCGGTAAATCGGTGTCGGCTATGAGCAGCGGCCGGGCCATAATTACGAAGTCCGCTTTACCGCTTGCGATTATCTCTTCACAGGTTTCGGGGGCGCCCAGAGCGCCGACAACGCCGACGGCCATATTTTTGACGGCAGCCTTGACCTTTGCCGCGTTCTCAACATTGTGCGCGGGAGGGAAGAAGCTGTTGGAAATAATGCGCGTGTTGTAGATTGGGAAGCAGTGCATTCCACCGGAAATGTGAGCTATGTCAACGAGCCCAGGGTGCTTGTCAAGTTCCTTAAAGAACTCGACTGTCTCATCGATGGTTATTGTCTCATCCAAAAATCTGCGCTCGGTCAGAGGAGAGATATGCTCCTCGCCGGAGAAACGCATTTCGATGATGAAATCATCGCCGACAGCCTCCCGTATGCGTTCAAGGCACATTATCGGGAAGCGGGCTCGGTTTTCCATGCTGCCGCCAAACTCGTCGGTTCGCTTGTTGGTGCGGCGGGAGACGAACTGTGCAAACAGAAAGCCATGTCCGGCATGGATAATGCACCCGTCCATACCTACGGATTTTGCAACTCCTGCGCAATGGGCATAGTCGTCTGCTATCTGTTCAAGCTGCTCGCGGGTATAGGCATGGATGTGCCGACCGTCAAAACCACCCGTCGGCATACTACCGACTGTGATCCCGTCCCATGGCTCATGCAGGTCCATTTCGCTTGGGCCATAGAACTTCCCGGACATGTCGACTGGCTTGTCGTTGCCCTCCGCATCTTTCGGAATGGGGCCCTTGAAAAGGCGTACTTCCGGATGCATATAAATCCCGTTGTGGGTAAAGGAGGTGAAAGCCAGCGAGCCGTGGCGATGGCAGAGATCGGAAAAAAGGCTCATATTACGGCGGAAGCCCATTGAGGGTACATCATCAAAAAATGTGAAACAGTTCCGGTTGGCCGTTCCGTAGTTTATCGGGGCCTCAACGGTACAGACACGGGCAGCGCCGCCCTTTGCAACGCGCTCGTAGAAATAGGCACATGCCTCGCTCATATAGCCGTCCGCGGCCTCATCCTCTGTACCCATAGGGGCGACGAGGATACGGTTTTTGAAGGTCTTGCCTCTTATGGTTATAGGGGAAAACAGGTTCTTGTATTTAAGTTCAGGCATAGTGAAATATCCTCCGGTTGATTTGAAAAGGAGCGGGCAGTTTATATGCCCGCTCCGAAAAAATTCAGCCAAGTCTTGCAAGGCAGCGGTCAAGAGCATCCTGATATATTTCAATGCATCTGTCGATTTGCATATTATTTATCTGAGCCACCATATCTTCATAGGTGTCCAATCCGGTATTTCCGAGTATTGCGTTAAGCTGCCACTCTGTGATATATGTTTCAATATCGGTATAGAGTGTGGCGAATTCCTCGCTTTCTTCGCTCGTAAGAGCGATGGAGACCGGCAGACAGTAGGCGTTGTCGGAATACTCCTCCCACATCTTGGTGGCTGCGACGATCTCATCGGCCCAGAGCTGTTCGTCATCTGCATTTGCAGGCAGCGAGGCACAATTGGCACAATATATAAACTGGCTCTGCTGGAGCGTGTAGCCGTCAGGGTGCGCATATGACAGCTCGGTCAGCTTTGGATTTACGTCAAGCGGGATAGAGCTTGTCTCGTAGGTCTTTCCCTCAATGCCATAGTTGGTTATAAGATATCCATCATAGGAATAGGTGTAATCTATCCACTTGGCGACGATCTCCACGTCCTTGCAGGTCGTCGTGATGGACTTCCCGCGGGACTCATATGCATCGGAGTCGCGGCGCAGGTGGAGCATATCGCCCTCGTTCAGGACAGCGTCGCGGATGCCGACCATGTGGAAATCTTCGTCCGTGCTCTGGCTCTTGAAAATGTCTATAAATGCGGTGTATGCATAGACGAGGCCAAGCTCGCCGCTGCCTGCGCCGCTGAATGTGGTCATCGGATACTCCTGACTCATGAAGTCGGGATATATAAGGTCTTCGGAATACCATTTGTTCATCATCCCGATAAAATCGAGGTATCCGTCTTCCAGCGGGCCATACTTGACCGTACCGTCAACATTCATAAAGGGTTTTTGCTTACCGTAGAGGGACAGGTCAGCGGCAATGCCATAGCCTGCGGCAAGATAGTTGAATTCGGGAACGCCCGTAACGCCGACCATCAGGGCGTTGGGGTGGCCGTTGTTCTTGAAGGCGGTCAGCGCGTTGTAATAATCGTCATAGGTAACGATTTCGGAGGAGTCCATTCCGACTTCCTCCAGCCAGTCCTGACGGATAAAGGGACCGAGGACGACCTGACGCGAGACCTGGAACTGGGCTGCCTCGAGCATGAGCCCGTCATCATTGACAGCGGCGAGCTTATATTCGTCAGACGTGTTGATGTAATAGTCGTAGCAAGGCATATATTCGGCGATAATATCGGTCATATTCTCGATGATGCCGTCCTCATATGCCTTGGTAAGACCGCCGGAATAGTTCATGGAGACGTCAGGCAGAATGTCGGGATATTCGCCGCTGGCGCAGATGATATTGAACTGGACTGTTGCATCGTTGTATGCGCCGAGTATGTATTCAACCTCGACGCCGGTGGCCTCCTGCAATGCCAACATTCCTTCGGTCGTCATTGGGTCGGATGCAGCCTCGTACAGTTCGGGACTGAAGGTGTTGTACATTGTCAGAGTATAGGGCTCATCGGTAATGGGCAGCTGGTTGGGATACTCAAGGATCCATGCGTCCTCCGATGGGGCGTTTGTAGAGGGAGAAGAAGGGGTATCCGCGGGTTGGGTATCGGAGGCATTGTCGGGAGCCTCTGTAGCCTCTTCAGAAGGAGAGTTTGCTGGTGTTTCTTCTGCCTTCTGCCCGCATCCGGATAGCAGGCATAGCAGTGTGATCAGTGCCAGAACAAGAGATAAACTGCGTTTTTTCATGATGTTTCTCCT
>CAZIHY010000031.1:4287-21656 GCA_964539115.1 uncultured Oscillospiraceae bacterium | reverse complement strand
CATTGCTGCACGAGAACCTAAATCTCGCATGTCTACCAATTCCATCACAGGCGCAGATATGAGCGGCAGGGTTTCCTGTCGCTATTTTGTTGCCCTCTAATTTTTACACGGCGAGGAAACCGAGGCGGAGCGTTACGCTTGATCCGCGTTTGTAAAAACAGGACAAACCTGTCTTTATCAAAGAAACGAATGCGGCGAACGAAGAAACTGAAAAACCTCTGAGGTGACAGCACCTAAATCTCGCATGTCTACCAATTCCATCATGCCCACTCAATACTAAGAGGAAAGGCTGGATACGCCGGCCAGTCCCATTAAATAACTTGTATATAATAACACATTTTTTTTGCTGCTGTCAACGGGGTTTGGGGAATGAGTGCATTGACACAAGGAATGCAAAAATGTAAAATTTATGATGGAAATCAGCAATATACTCAAGTATTTTACAAGGGAAACAAATAACGAAATTAATCAGCTATGGCGCTGTAATTGAGTGTGTAAAGTCACTCAAAATAAATGCCGCTGCAGTGTAAGCCGGCGCGGCGGGTTAGCTGGATGCAAGAGATATATTGAACTTACATAGTTCCCGCTTGCGGGAGTTATTTTTATTTTTGCAGAGGTGAAAAAATAATGATAGCCGCGGTAATTAATGCTGCCCTCATCGTTGTAGGCAGCATCCTTGGACTGCTGCTGAAAAACAGGATCAGCGAAAAATATTCAAACGCCATTATGCATGGTCTTGCGCTTTGCGTTGCGCTCATCGGCATAACAAGCGCACTCAAGTCAAACGACACGCTTTGCGTCATAATATGCATAGTGATCGGTATAATGCTGGGCGAACTGCTCAAAATTGAGGACAGGCTTGACAATCTTGGGGATAAGCTCAAAAGTAAATTTATGAAGGGCAGGGAAGCAGGGCGCTTTACGGAGGGGTTCATGACCGCAGTGCTTCTGTTCTGTGTTGGCAGCATGGCGGTTGTCGGGTCAATGGAGGCCGGAATAAACCATGATTACACAACGATAATAGCAAAAAGCGTTCTTGACGGTATCTCGGCAATATCCTTTGCGGCGGCAATGGGAATAGGTGTCATGTTTTCTGCGTTCGGCGTACTGCTTTATCAGGGGCTTCTGACGCTGGTGTTCATTCTTGTCGGACCTATCCTGCCGGACGCGATAGTGACAGAGATGACAGGCGTCGGGGGTCTGCTGATAATAGGCCTTTCTATTAATATGCTGGGCCTCATGGGAGAGAGAAGGATCCGTGTTGGAAACATGCTTCCGGCTGTTTTTCTGCCTATAATCTATGTCCCTGTTTATAACTGGATAGCGGGGCTTGTCGGATGAAAAAGAGTGTTATTTTGATATTGGCAGCCGGAGCACTATGGGGCTTTATGGGCCTGTTTACGCGGTTCATGAGCCAGCTTGGTTTTTCTTCAGCCGGAACTGTCATCATCAGATGCGGCGTTGCAAGCATTATATTTGGCATTACTCTGCTGCTGCGCGACAAAAAGCTGTTCCGCGTCAAACTGCGTGACCTGTGGTGCTTTTTGGGCGCCGGCCTTTGCAGCATGCTGTTTTTCACCTATTGCTATTTTCAGGCAATAAATCTCACCAGCCTTGCGACGGCGGCGATCCTCCTCTATACCGCGCCGGCGATGGTCATGATAATGTCTCTGTTTGTATTTAAGGAGAAGCTGACAGTGCCGAAGGTCACGGCTTTGTTAATGGCGTTTTTCGGCTGTTGTTTTGTCTCCGGGCTTGGAAGCGGAGAGCTTTCCCTGTCGTTCATGGGATTGATATATGGCCTGTGCTCGGGATTTGGGTATGCGCTTTACAGTATTTTTGCAAGGCTTGCAATAGACAGGGGCTATAACAGTCTTACGATAAACTTTTACTGCTGCCTGTTCGCAACGATAGGAGCCGCGATAATATGGGGGCCGGTTGAGCCGGTAGTTATGATGTTCTCTGATTGGAAGCCGCTGCTTTTGAGTTTCGCAATGGGATCTATATCCTGTTATCTTCCGTATCTGATGTACACAAGGGGACTTGCGAATATTGAGGCGGGCAAAGCTTCCATCATGGCTTCGGTCGAGCCGGTAGTGGCGGCGATAAGCGGGATCGTAGTATTCCACGAGGAATTGACAGTCACGGGAGCTGTCGGTATCCTGTTTGTTCTTGGCGCGATAGTAGTGCTGAATATAACAAAGCAAAAAAGCTCTGCGATTTGATCGCAGAGCTTTTTGTTATCATGAGATTTATTTCTGAAGCGGTGCCTCGGTATTGGACTGACGTTTTTTGCTGGAGAGCATGACGTTCGTGAGGATACCGAGAATGAGAGAGCAGGCGGTGGTGCGGATTTCAACAGCGCCGAAGGAGACTACCATGCCGCCGACGCCGGTTATGAAGATGACACAGGCTACGAACAGGTTGCGGTTTTCGTTCAGATCGACCTTCTGGAACATCTTGAAACCGCTGACTGCGATGAAGCCGTAGAGCGTGATGCAGACTCCGCCCATTACGCAGTTGGGAATGGTCTGAAGGAAAGCCATTAGCGGTGAGATGAAGGACACGATGATGCACAGCACAGCGCAGCCCCAGATGCTGATCGTAGAGGCGTTGCGGGTGATGGCAACGCAGCCGATGGACTCGCCATAGGTGGTGTTGGGGGCTCCGCCGAAGAACGCGCCGACAATGGAGCCGATACCGTCGCCGAGAAGAGTACGGGAGAGACCGGGATTCTCAAGCAGATTAGTGCCGATGATGGAGCTGAGATTTTCGTGGTCGGCAAGATGCTCGGCGAAAACGACGAATGCAACAGGGACATAAGCCGTGAACAGGGTGAGAAGATAGGTGCCGGTGATCTCGCCCAGTCCGCTGCCGCCCAGCAGGAAGGTGAAGTCGGGAAGTTCAAAGAGTCCGCAGTTCTGGAAGGCAGAATAATCGATGATGATAAGCGCGGGAGTTCCGGTCGCTTTGCCGATGAGGGCGAAGATGGAAGCGGCGACATAGCCGGCCAGGACGCCGATGATGAAGGGGATAAGTTTTCCAAGCTTCTTGCCGAAGGTAGAGCAGAGCATAACGACGGCCAGCGTGATGAGGCCGCAGATGAGGGCAACATAGGTGCTGCCGCCGGAGACACTGGAGGTCATGAGATCGCCAATGGCGTTGCCGGAGAGGCTGAGTCCGATGATGGCGACCGTGGGTCCGATGATAACGGGGGGCATGAGCTTGTTAATCCAGTTAACGCCGCAGAACTTGACTATTATAGCGATTATTACGTAGACAAGGCCGGCCATTACAGCGCCTATAATGAGGCCTAAGTAACCAACGGACATCGAAGCCGCGCCGCCGAAGGCGGAACACATCGAACCGATGAAAGCAAAAGAACTTCCAAGAAAGACTGGGCTGCTGCTCTTGGTAAAGAGAAGATAAACTACCGTGCCGCAGCCGGCGCCGAATATTGCGGCCGAGGCGGTCAGCTCGCTGCCGGTTGCGCTGTTGACAACGGCGGGAACAGCGATCGTTGCGGCAATGATAGCCAGAAGCTGCTGTATTGCAAACAGCACTATCTGGCCAAATTTTGGCTTGTCTTTGATTCCGTAGATGAGGTTCATGTCTTTACTCCTTTATCTTTTTTTGTTTATTGAACTTTTTCAAGGATTACGACGCTCGTTTCCCCATCGACCTCGTCAAGCTTGACAGAGACGACCTCGTTGTGGGAAGTGGGAATATTTTTGCCGATATAGTTTGCCTTGATCGGAAGCTCCGAGTGCCCTCGGTCTATCATGCAGAACAACTCGACCTTTGCAGGGCGGCCAAGCGTCATCACAGCGTCCAGCGCCGCACGCGCAGTGCGGCAGGTATAGATGACGTCGTCCACCAGCACGACGGTTTTTTCCTCAACCGAGAAGGGGATGTTGCTGCTGTTTACGACCGGCACATCTGAAACGGCGGAAAGGTCGTCCCGGTAAAGAGTTATGTCCAGCTCGCCGACTGGTACTTCTGTGCCCTCGATCGCCAGTATATTTTTCGCGATACGCCTTGCGAGCGGTATTCCGCGGGTTTTGATGCCAATGATGCAGAGATTTTCTACTCCATGGTTTTTTTCAATTATCTGGTGAGCTATGCGAACCAATGTGCGCTCAAATGAGGCCTTATCCATGATCTGCGCTTTGAAAGTGAGCTCCAAATTTACCGCCTCCAGGCAATAAAAATGCCTTGCCCTCTTTTGGGCAAGGCATAAAAACAGCGTATGGCCGCTGTTATTCCAATCTTTCCATGACACCTTGCCGGCAGCTCTGTACCGAATTAAAGAGGTCTTTTCCGGATGGAAATATAACACAATACATAGTGTTTGTCAACAAATTGTTTCACAAAATACCGCCCTTTGCGCTTTTTCGCGTTCAGGGCAGCATGTATTTATTGCGGTAATACTCAAACCGCTCGGTAAAGTCGGGGGAGGGGGAAGCCTTGATGTTATGCAGATAGCTGTGAGCGTCAAAGGAATTTTTTTGCGCCTCGATCACACAGACGGCGATATTGGAGCACTGATCAGATACGCGCTCAATGTTCATCAATATGTCTGTGAAGATAAATCCCAGCTCGATCGTGCATTCTCCGCGCTTGAGGCGGGCAATGTGCCTCATGCGGGTGGATTCAACAAGACCATCGATCACCTCTTCAAGCGGCTCGACGTGGGAGGCAAGCTCCGTGTCGTCACTGGTGAACGAGAGGACGGCAAGGGAGAGGATCTCGGTCAGCGCGGAGATTATGACTTCAAGTTCCTCAGCAGCAGCAACGGAGAAGGTTATCTCCTTTTTGTGCATCTCTTGTGCACTTTCCTGAAGGTTGACCGCGTGGTCGCCTATGCGTTCAAAGTCGCCTATAGAGTGCAGCAGCTTCGATATTGTACGGCTGTCCTCGTCAGAAAGCATCTTTGACGACAGGCCAACAAGAAAGGAACCTATCTCATCTTCATAGTGGTCCAGCATGTCCTCCAGCTCACTGACGACATGCGACTCTTCGTCATCCCAGTTTTCAAACAGCTCCAGTGCGGTGTGTATGATCTGTTGAGAGGTATCGGCCATTGCAAAAGTGAGATTTTGGCACTCTGCGATGGCAAAAGACGGAGAGCGCAGAAGCCTTTCGTCGATGAGCACTTCTTTTTCCTCCTGCTTTGTCTCGCGAACGAGGATCCATGACAGACGTTCAAGCTGCTTTGTAAACGGCAGGAGGATAACAGTCGTTGCGATGTTGAAGATGCTGTGACACAGCGCAACGCCTGCAGCGCCTATTGGAAGATCAACAAAGGAGAGGGAAAAGATCGTGGTCACTAGGAAAAACAGCGTATAGAATATAACGGTTCCGATAACATTGAAGCTGACATGGACCGCAGCAACGCGCTTTGCGTTCTGGCTGACCCCTATGGAGGATATGAGCGCCGTGACACAGGTGCCGATGTTCTGTCCCATAATTATAGGGACCGCCATGCCGTAGGTGATGCTGCCGGTGAGCGCAAGAGCCTGCAGAACGCCTACGGAAGCGGAGGAGGACTGTATAACGCCGGTAAATGCGGCGCCGACCACTATGCCGAGAATTGGATTTTTGAACGCTGTAAGAAGTCCGGCAAAGGACTGGGAGCCGGCCAGAGGAGCGACAGCTCCGCTCATGAGTTCCATACCGTACATAAGAACAGAGAAACCGAGCATTATCATGCCGACGTCTTTTCTGCGCTGCTTCTTGCTCATCATAAGGAGCGCTATGCCGATAAGGGCGATGATAGGGGAGAAGTTTTTAGGCTTGAGCAGGTTTATGAAAACGTTGGTGCTTTCTATTCCCGCGAGGCTGAGTATCCATGCCGTCATCGTCGTTCCGATGTTTGAGCCCATAATAATGCCGACGCTTTGGCTGATCTCCATGATACCGGAGTTGACCAGGCCGACGAGCATGACCGTTACGGCAGATGAGGACTGGATCGCTATTGTGATTCCCGCGCCGAGGGCCAGGCTTTTAAAGGTGTTGGAGGTCATTTTTTTTAGTGCAGACTCCAGCTTGCTGCCTGAAAGTTTTTCAAGGCCCGCAGACAACAGGTGCATGCCGAACAGAAAGAAAGCCAGTCCGCCAAACAACGTCAGAAAAGAAAAAATATCCATAAAATATCCTCCATTTCATCTAAAAGTGTATCCGGAAAAGGTTAAATCCAAAAGATGATGAAGGTTAACTTTATGTAAAGATGTAAAGAAACTCCCCGTTCATAACGAACGGGGAGTGAAACTATTTTTATTCAGCTTCAGCGTTTGCGAGACGTCTTTCGTCCGCATCGCGGATGACAGCGCTCTTATATGTTTTCCATTTTCCGCTCAAGTAATAGCAGAGGAGGATAATTCCGCAGACACAGGCGGGTATGGAATTTGCCCAGAAGATGCCGATAAGGCCCCAGTCAAATACATAAACGGAGAGGATGCACAGCGCAAGCCTTGTTACAACGCCATCCATCATAAATGCAATCGTGGACAGCAGAGCATTTCCGACACCCAGGCAGGTCGCGTTGAACGTGCAGAACATCGTGTGACCGACCATGCAGACAAACTGTATTTTCAGATACTTCGCGCCATACTCGATGACCTCGGGATTGGAGTCGAAAAAGCCGACCATCTGCCTGCCGAATATGAACGTGAAAAATGTTGAAATGCCAAGCAGGACAATGTTAATCAGCAATGTAATATGAACTACCTGCTTGACGCGGTCATACTTGCCCGCACCGGCGTTCTGGCCTGCCATGGAGCAGGAGGCTGTGCTTGTTGCGTGGTACGGCATTGTGAAGATATTCATGATCTTGTTGGAGACGCCGACGGTCGAAGTTGCAACAACGCCGTAAACATTGACCATCGCAAGTACATAGAGCATCGAAATGCTGATCGCGCCCATCTGGATGATCTGGGGTATTCCCATGCGGCTGAGCTCCTTGACCCATTTTGACTTGATGGCAAAGCTTTTGAGCTTGAAGTCAAAGACAAATTCCGCACGGCGGCGGTAAAGGTATACGAAGCCGAACGCGGCCGAGAGACCCTGGGCCAGAATGGTTGCGAGGGCGGCGCCTCCTGCGCCCATACCGAGCGGACCGACGAAGATGACGTCTAGGATAATGTTGACGACGGAAGCTATCGCGACGAAAACCAGCGGCCTGGTCGAGTCGCCGAGCCCGCGCATAACGCAGCTTATGGAGTTATACAGGAAAACGAAAATAAGGCCGGCACAGGATATTACCATATAATCGACCGCCTGGTCCCATGCCTCTGACGGAGTGTTCATGAGCTTCAGCGTCGGGTTTGTAACGGCAATTCCGACGACGCCGACAACAACGCCGATCAGGACTGAGATCGACAGAAGCGAGCCTATAGCGCTCTTCATGCCGTCTCTGTCATTTGCCCCCTTGAGCTGCGAAATGACGACCTGCGCGCCGTTTGCGAACCCCATTCCGACGCAGATGAAGATCTGCGAGAGCTGGCTTCCGATCGTGACGGCAGAGATTCCGACGCTTCCTACGATACGTCCGACGACCAGTGTGTCGACAAGGCTGTATAGCATCTGGAGAATGTTTGCCAACAGGATAGGCATTGCAAAATTTATAAGCTTTTTAAATACATTTCCCTCAGCGAGATTGGTTTCAAGACTTCTTGCCATATATTTCTCCTGTTATTCGTATTTGGCGCGTATGCCGCCGATAAGCTTGGGGCGTGTGTAAGCCGCCGTAAGATATGCGGAACCGATCTCTTTGACAGACAGTCTGAGCGGTACGGCGACGTCTTTAAGATGCATGCCGATCAGAGTGGAGCCAATGTCGAGTCCTGCGACAGCCTTAATATGCTCGACAGCCACGGGCTCGTCAAATGCTGCCCATGCGGCCGTAGCAAAGGAGCCCCCGGCCTTTGGCTGCGGAACGACACAGACGGGCTCATAACCGTATTTGTCTGCACATTCCCGCTCGACGATCAGTGCCCGGTTGAGGTGCTCGCAGCACTGGGCGGCAAGGAAAAGCCCGTGTTCTTTCAGAAGCGGCAGTACGGACTCCATTACGGCCTTCGCGGCGTCAGGCGTAGAGCCCTTGCCTATATGCTCGCCGATAATCTCGCTGGAAGAGCAGCCGACAACGACAATGTCGCCCTTTCTCCAGGAGGCTTTGTCAAGAAGCTCGGTCATTGCCTGAGAAGCCGCCTGCATTACAAGTTCATACATTTCTTCTCATCACCTGAATCCTTAAATTTCCCAATCTATATTATTCTAATAGTATCTGATTCCAATGTCAACACAATAGTTGAAATACGGTTGTTATAATTTATGTAAGTTTCTATGTAATTTGACAACTGGAGGCGAGTGAGTTAATATAAACGAAGAAATCCCATAAAACGAGGTAATACCCATGAAAAAGACAATTTTGTTCATGCTTATACTCTCGCTGCTGCTTTTCTGCGGATGCAGTGTGAGAGAATCGGATGCGGATATAACTGATGAGGCAGCCGGGACTGCGGAACCGACGTCAGCGCCTACGCCCGAACCGACGCCGGAGCCCACGCCGGAGCCTACGCCTGAACCGACGCCGGAGCCTGTACGCTCCCCGTTGACAGGCGAGATAATAGACAGTGAATTCAATACTCGGCCCTTTGCCGTTATGCTTAACAACATCTCCGTCGCGCTGCCGCAGTGCAGCGTTGCTGAAGCAGACATCATGTATGAGATCCTTGCCGAGGGCGGCATAACCCGCTTCATGGCCATATTCCCGAGTATGGAGAATGTCGGCGCGCTGGGCAGTATGCGCAGCCTCCGCCCGTATTATCTGAGCGCCGCGCTGAGCTATGACGCGATCATAGTCCACGCCGGCGGCAGTGATCAGGCATATTCCGATATTTCGTCCAAGGGAGCGGACAGCATCGACGGTGTTCGCGGATATTATGGCGGAGATATTTTTTACCGTGATCCCAACCGCATGAGCGCGGGTTATGAGCACAGCCTGTTTACGACAGGCGAGCTTGTAATGCAGGCGGTCGAAATGCTCAGTTACCGCACGGAGCTTACGCAGGGCTTTGATTTCGGCCTCAAATTCACAGAGGAAGCTGCACCGGAAAGCTGGAGCAGCGCGGGCGAGATCACCGTCGATTTCGGCTTCAAGACAAGCACGTTTACTTATGATTCTGCATCTGACAGCTATACGATGGTGCAGTACGGCCAGCAATTCATCGACGGCAGCACCGGCGAAACGGTGCCCTTTGCCAACGTCATAGTCATCTCCGCCGATACCGTTACTCTTGACGAATACGGCAGGCTCGGCGTGACGCTGACGGGCTCCGGAAGCGGCAGCCTCTACAGAAACGGCAGGGCCGTTGATATAAGCTGGTCGCGCTCCGCCGAGGGTGAGCCGTTTGTCTATACGCTCTCTGACGGCAGCGCTGCCGAACTGGGCGTCGGGCGTACCTTCATCTGCGTCATCCCGACGGGCAGCGGCACGGTCACTGTATCATAGTTATAATTCCCGCGATACCATTCGGTATTGCGGGAGTTTTTTAACCTTAAATGTTTTTATATCTTGTAAAACCACGAAAATAAGTGTATAATATTCTGCATTATTTGATACTACTTTTTGGAGTGAAGATAAATGGAAGAGACTTCTAAAAACTTTATTCATACATTTGTGGAGGAGGATATTGCCGAGGGCGGACGCTTTGCCGGTATGCAGGTCCACACCCGCTTTCCGCCCGAACCCAACGGTTATCTGCATATAGGCCACTGTAAGGCGCTGATAATCGACTTCGGGACCGCCGAAAAATACGGCGGAATATGTAATCTCCGCATGGATGATACGAACCCGGCCAAGGAGGACACGGAGTATGTCGACGCGATCAAGGAGGATATACATTGGCTCGGATTCGACTGGGGAGACCGATTCTTCTATGGCAGCGATTATTTCGAAAAGGACTATGAATATGCGGTAGAGCTCATAAAAAAGGGCCTTGCCTATGTCTGTGAGCTGACGTCGGATGAGTTTTCCGAGTACCGTGGGGACACGAGCCACCCGGCTGTGAGCCCGTACCGTGACAGGCCGATCGAAGAAAACCTCGACCTCTTTGAGCGGATGAAAAACGGCGAATTCCCGGAGGGAAAATACACCCTGCGTGCAAAGATAGACCTTGCTTCCGGCAACTTCAACATGCGCGACCCCGTACTTTACCGCATCCGCTATACGGAGCATCACCGCCAGGGGAGCAAGTGGTGCATCTATCCCATGTATGACTTTGCTCATCCCATTCAGGACGCTCTTGAGGGAATAACACATTCGCTGTGCTCTCTTGAGTATGAGGACCACCGTCCACTTTACGACTGGGTGGTGAACAATCTGTCGCTGCCCTGCAAGCCGCGCCAGATCGAGTTTGCTCGCCTCGGTATGAGCTACACAGTCATGTCCAAACGCAAGCTCAGAAGACTTGTTGAGGAGGGCTATGTTTCCGGATGGGACGATCCGCGCATGCCGACCCTCTGCGGTCTGCGCCGCCGCGGCTACACTGCGGCATCGATCCTCAATTTCTGCGATCGCATTGGCGTTTCAAAGGTAAACTCAACTGTTGAATACAGCTTCCTTGAGCACTGCCTGCGTGAGGACCTGAACGACCATGCGCAGCGTGCGATGGCGGTTCTTCGTCCGATCAAGCTGACGATCACGAATTATCCCGAGGGAAAGAGCGAAACCGTCACTGTCGAGAACAATCCCAACGACCCGTCGACCGGAACGCGCGAGGTTTCATTCTCCCGTACTGTTTATATCGAGCGCGAGGATTTCCTCGAAACTCCCGTTCCGAAGTATAAGCGCCTGTATCCCGGCGGACCTGAGTGCCGTCTCAAGGGCGCATATCTTATAACCTGCACTGGCTGCGTTAAGGACGAGGACGGAAACGTCGTAGAGGTCCTGTGTGAATATGACCCCGACTCCCGCGGCGGCGATCCCGCGGATGGGCGCAAGGTCAAGGGAGCTACGATCCACTGGGTCGATGCGAACAACTGCGCCGATGCGGAAATAAGGCTGTATTCCAACCTTTTCTCTGATCCGGAACCCGAAGGCACAGGTAAGGATTATATCGAGTGCCTGAATCCGGACTCTCTCGAGGTATTGACCGGCTGCAAGGTCGAAAAAATGCTCGAAGGGGCAGTTGCCCCCGCGCAGTTCCAGTTCCTGCGCATGGGTTATTTCTGTATCGACAGTCGGGACTCAACTCCGGAGCATCTTGTATTCAACCGTTCGGCTGAGCTCAAGGGAGCCAAGGATATATTTAAGAAATAAAACAGATAAAAGGAAAACGGCCTGATTGTCAGATGGCGACAATCAGACCGTTTTCATATAAAAACACCTTGACTCGCGAGCGCAGCGTCAAGGTGCTTGTAAATCATTATCAGATGAGGTTGAGAATGAGGGTCAGGATGACAAACGCAAGTCCTACCCACTTGGTCATCTTTGCAAGCTTACCGTCCCAAGTTTTGGCCTTGGTCTTGGTCATAAATGTGTCGGCGCCGCCGGCTATTGCACCGGAGAGACCGCTGCGCTTGCCGGACTGCAGCAGGACGACCGTTGTGAGGAAAAGTGCTGTGAGCAGCTGGATAATAGTGATTGCTATCTTCATGATATATGTTCAATCCTTTCGAGCGTTTCTAAACTGACAACCGATATTCTAACATGACATGATGGACATTTCAAGACCTTTTTTCATATATATTGAAAAAACCGCCATGGCGAGATATTCGCCATGGCGGAAAGTTTTCTTAAAAGCAAACTTATTTCTTGAGGAACTCCTTGTAGGAACGGGGAGCGCCGAGACCCATCATTGCACGAGCCTGCTCGCAGGTAGCGACAGGACGTCCCATGAGACCGGCAAGCTTGACGGCGTTCTCAACGAGGTGAGCGTTGCTGTCAGCCTTCTTACCATTACCGATACGGACGTTGTCTTCCATACCGACACGGATGTTGAAGCCATAGGCCAGAGCCTGGGCGAGGATGGCCCACTGCTGAGCGCCGGTGGCGATGATGTTGAGCATGGAGTTCTTCGGGCAGCACTGCTTCAGGGTTTCCATGTAGATGGGCAGGTTCCAGTTGGAGCCAGTGGTGTAAACCATGGAGATCCAGTTGGGGCCGCCGATGTGGTCAGTCCAGCCCTGGTTGACCAGGGTGCGGACATACTGAAGGTCGGTGAGAGCGAAGCACTCGAACTCGGGCTTAACACCGTACTTCTTCATCTTCTCGAGGGCTTCCTTAACGTCGCCGTCAGAGATGCAGTAGCCGTGATACAGGGTCCAGGGTTCCGGATGATCGGGCTCACGGGGCTTCATGGGAATGCTGGAGAAGTAGCAGGAGACGTCGACGGAGCCGACTTCAGCGCGGCCCTCGATGATCTCGGTGTGGGGATCGCTCAGGGTCTTGGAATCAACATTGCAGTCACGGCCGCAGATGTTGGTGTTGTTGATGATGAGGTCGGGGCACTTCTCGCGGATCTTGGCGTTTACTTCGAGGTAAAGCTCGGGATCCCAGCTCATCTGACCGAGATTGTCAGGAACGCGGGTGTGGATGTGGACCATAGCGGCGCCGGCCTTGTAAGCCTCGGTAGCGCTCTCGACCTGCTCTTCGACAGTCTCGGGCAGAGCCGGGTTGGCTTCCTTACCCTGGTTGCCGCCGGTGATGGCGCAGGTGACGATTGCCGGGGGAAATGCAGTCAGGCCGCGCTTCCACATGGTCTCAGTATACCATACGGGATCTCTGAGCTCATCTACGCGAAAGTTCTTAAGTTCTTCCATCTAAGATATCCTCCTAAAAAAATTGGTGCTGTGATTGTTGTGCGTTTGCTTAACGACATTACACTAATGTTAATTATAAGCTTAATATCGCCTTGTGTAAAGTGTATAAATTGAATCGATTTGTCCGAAATAGTCACAAATCAGTGCGTTTGCGACACGTGATTTGATATCAGAGCCACAAAATTTTTACAGAACATAAAAAAGAATACAAATGGCCTGAAGCAGGCTTCCGAGATCGACAAACACGTGGAACACTGTGTGAAACACATTGTGTTTTTTCCCGATTCCGTAGAGCACGGCGCCGATAGTGTAGGAGATACCGCCGGCCAGAAGCCAAAGAAAGCCGACCGTTCCAAGCACTGTGAGCGTTTGCTTCAGAATAATGATGATGAGCCAGCCCATGCCGATGTAGCAAACCATAGCAAGTGCGCCGTATTTTTTGTGATCAATTGCCGTAAATACGGCGGCGAAAGCGGCCAGAAACCACTCCGCACCGAAAATTACCCACGCCAGAACAGGATAGGAGGGACGGAGGCTGACAAGCAGAATGGGAGTATATGAGCCCGCTATCAGAAAGTAGATCGTACAGTGGTCTATGACCTGCATTACCTTTTTTCCGGTGCTTGGCTTGAGTCCATGATAAGTGCTGGAAACGGCGTATAATGAAATCATCGACGCGCCGTATATGCTGCCCGAGACTACGCCCCAGGGGTTATGGTGCCAAGCGGAGATCAGAATGGAAAAGACCAGTACGACTATGCCCAGGGCGCCGCCGATTATATGTGTGACCATATTGGCGATTTCATTGCCCCTTGTATATGCGGGGAGTTCCCGCTTGTTTATCGGAGTGCGTTTCACAGCAATACCCCTAATGCAAGGTGGAAATGGTTACAGATCATTCTTCGCCTCTCGCCTTTCCCCAGAAGAACAGTGCGACTGTACCGGGACCGGTATGGCTTCCGATGGTAGTGCCAATGTCGTTTATCAGCACCTTGCCGTTTATATTCTTAAACTCGGATTCAACGGCTCGCGCCACATCTTCTGCATCTTCGAGGCAGGCGGAATGTGAGATATAGCACTTTTCCGAATACTCAAGCCCGTCAAAAGCCAGTTCACGCATGCGGTCTACAATGGCCTGTTTAACTTTTTTCTTGGTGCGTATCTTGGCGCGGGGGATAAGATGCCCGTGCTCGTCAACGTCGAGCAGGGGACAGATATTGAGTACCGTTGCTATGCTTCCCGCAGTTTTGGAAACGCGTCCTCCCTTGATGTAGAAGGTGAGGTCGGTTGAGAAAAACCAGTGGTTCAAATTGAGCCTGTGCTCCTCGACCCACTTGCCAAGCGATTCTATATCCATACCCTCGTCACGCAGGTCAGCGACCTTGTCCATAAGAAGACCGTAGCCGGAGGAGGCGCAGAGGGAGTCGACAACGATGACCTTTCTCTCGGGATATTTCTCGGTAATAAGCTCAGCCGCGGCAGCTGCGGAGTTATAGGAACCGGACAGGCCGCTGGAGAAGGATACGTGGAGTATATCCTTGCCCTCTTTGAGGACAGATTCGAAAAAGTCTAGATATTCGTTGATATTTATTTGACTTGTGCGGGTGTCAGCGCCGTTTGCCATCGCCTCGTAAAACTGGGCTATGGGCATGGATTGGCCAAGGTCGTCCGGATACTGCTTTCCGTCCAGCTCATAGTGGAAACAAAGGTAGCGGATGTTTCTTCTGTCAAGGTGCTCTTTGGATAAGTCAGCGGTCGAGCAGCAGCTGATTATATATTCAGACATTGCGGATGTGTGCTCCTTTCTGATCATAAACATGACAATGATACCACAGCAAGGCTTCGGAGACAATCTATTTCAGCATTTTTGGGCTCTACTGTTTTTTATAAAGAGATGTAGAGCCCGAAAAATGGGCTCTACATACTATAGAATGGCCGGGTTTAGACCGACTTTGACAAAAATGATGCCGAAATGGGGCCTTTACGGGCGCCGGTGGTCATCCGGCGCAGCTGTGCGTCAGACCACCTCGTGATAGCTTCCGAGGTAATTAAAGCTTTCGCAGACAGTGCTCAGCTCGCCCATAAGCTGCATGAACTGGGGAGAGTATACAGAAGAGTCAAGATCGAAATAGAACATGAACTCGAAATCGCGGTCGGGAAGGGGGCGGCTCTCAAGCTTGTTGAGGTTGATGCCAAGTGCATACAGGCGGGACAGCAGCTTGTAAAGGGAGCCGGGCTCATGCGGAAGCACGGCCATAAGGCTGGTACGGTCAGCGCCGGGATAGATTTCGAGGTCCTTAGAGATGCAGATAAAACGGGTATAGTTGTTGCCGTTGTCCTGAACGGACTCCCTGAGACATTCAAGTCCATAGAGGTTCATGCACGAACGGGAGGACAGCGCGGCTATATCGCGGCGGTCGGACTGGGAAACACGCATTGCGGCAACTGCGGTGTTCTCGCAGGGGATGACCTTTATTCCAGGCAGGGAATGAAGGAACTCGGTACACTGGCTGATGGCTTGTTCGTGGGAATATATTTCGCGTATTTCAGAGAGCTTGACGCCAGGCTTTGCCAATAGGCTGTGGTCGACTTTAAGACGCAGACTGCGAACGATGCTGAAATTATGGCGCATCATCAGATCGTAAACAGTGTTAACGGAGCCGGCGGTGCTGTTTTCAAGGGGGATGACCCCGTAACGGCACAGGCCCTTTTCGATCGCCGAGAATACGGCGTCGAAGCTGGAGAAGTACATGACGTTTGCATTTCTTATCAGTTTGTCGCAGGCAAGCTGGGAATATGCACCCTCGACGCCCTGGCAGGCCACGGAAATATTAGACGGGAACATCTTTGGAGTTGTATCGAGCGCGTTTTTGATCTTCTCCGAGATATCCGTCCCAACGCCGATCAGTCGATTCTGATAGCTGCGGCTCAGCTCAAAAATGAGCGAGTATAGCAGAGGGATGTATTCTTTGACGTCCTCCGGCGCGCGCTCAGCCTCATCGCGCAGTATCTCGCGCTCACGCCTTACGTCGAGGATGGGAATATTGTTTTCTTTTTTGAATGCGGCGATCTGTCCGCTTATGGACATACGCTCTGCAAAAAGGTCGGTAAGCTGTTTATCGATCTCGTCGATGCGCGCTCTATAATCGTTGTTGTCCAAGTTTCTTTACCTCGTTTCTTTTTTTCGCGCAAGCAGCGCGTCATAAACTGCGATCGCGGCGGCAGCCTCAACACAGGGGACAGCTCTGGGCACGATACAGGGGTCATGCCGCCCTCGGACGGACAGCGTTGTCTCCTGCATAGCTTCCATATCTACACTTTGCTGGGGCATTGAAATTGAAGGCGTCGGCTTGAACGCCGCACGGAAAGAGAGCGTCATACCGGTTGTGATCCCGCCAAGGATCCCGCCGCAGTGGTTGGTTTTGGTTTTGATTTTTCCGTTTTCCAGAATGAACTCATCGTTGTTTTCGCTTCCGGTTCTTGAGGCAACGCCAAATCCGTCGCCAAACTCAACTCCCTTTACGGCAGGAATGGCAAAGACGATCGAGGCGATGCGGTTTTCCATACCGTCGAACATGGGGTCGCCAAGCCCTGTGGGAAGGCCAAGAACGGCACACTCGACGATACCGCCGACGGAGTCTCCCTTAGATCTGAGATCAGAGATCAGATCCCGCATTTTCCGGCCGCACCCGTCGTCCACAACAGGAAATTCCTTTCCGGAAGTGGGGGAGGTGAGCTCGCCGCTGTCCTGTATGCCTCCAATCGAGGTGATACGGGAGATCACGGTTATACCCTCCTGCTCAAGAAGCTGAAGGCAGATACCGCCGGCAATGCAGAGCGGAGCCGTAAGTCTTCCGGAGAAATGGCCACCGCCGGCATAGTCCTGCGCACCGCCGAATTTCTGCTGCGCGGTGAAGTCGGCGTGACCGGGGCGGGGGATGCGCCGCAGCTCGTCATAGTCGCCGGAGCGCGTGTTCGTATTGCGGATAATGGCCGCGATCGGAGCGCCGCAGCTTGTGTTGCCTACCAGTCCGCCGAGAAACTCGGGGAGATCGGGTTCACGTCTTGGAGTCGAATAGTTGTTCCGGCCCGGGGCCCGGCGTGACAGGAAAAGGCCGAGCTTTTCAAAATCGATCGTGCTGCCCGCGGGCACGCCTTCGAGCGTCATGCCGATGGCGGGGGAGTGAGACTGACCGAATATGGTAAGCTTTATGTTTTCACCATAGCTGCTGCTCATTCAGCACACCTCCAGAGAGTCGAGATCATCCCAGAAAGCGGGATATGATTTTGCAGTACATTCCGCACCGGTCACCGTTGTTGGACCGCTGCATACGCACGCGGCGACGGCGGCGGACATTGCAATCCTGTGATCGCCGCAGGAGTCGACGGTACCGCCGGTAAGCACGGATCTTCCTCGTATTATCAGGCCGTCCTCCGTCTCCGTAATGCCGGCGCCGAGCAGAGAGAGCATCTGCGAGGTGGTGCTCAGCCTGTCTGATTCCTTCAGCCGCAGCCTTCCGGCGTTTATAATATGGGTCTCGCCC
>CAZIHY010000031.1:0-4187 GCA_964539115.1 uncultured Oscillospiraceae bacterium | reverse complement strand
GAATAATCGCCCTCGACTGTGATTTCCGTAGGGAAGGCATATCTCTGGCGGCCGCCGATCATATAGTCGTTTCCGTCTTTTTCAAAGTTTATTCCGGAGAGCTTCAGCACATCCTCGGTCATTGCGATATAGTCCCTCGATTCAACGGGCTCCAAGACGTGCAGCACGCTGTCTTCCGGCAAGAGGGGCAGAGCCATGAGCAGACCTGAAATATACTGGGAGGATACATTACCGGGCAGCGTGAACTCGCCGCCTCGAAGCTGTCCGGAACACTCAAGAAGCGCCCCGCTTTTTGTAATGGTCATCCCATGGGACATAAGCTCGCTGTCGAGCGGGTCAAGCGGCCTGTCGGGGAGCCTGCCCTCCATGTGAAAAACGGCGTTTGCGCCGAGCGCTCCGGCTACGGGGAGCAGAAAGCGCAGCGTCGAGCCGCTTTCGCCGCAGGGCATATGGCACACGCCGCTTGCGGTGCCTGCTGTAGGGCGGACGTGTATTCCGCTGTTCGTGACCTCGATTTCCGAGCCGAGCGCGCGCATACAGTCGATCGTCGCGGCAATATCATTTGAGATCCCGTCACAAACGACGTTCGTTTCGGAACGGGACAGCGCTGCACAGATGAGTATACGGTGCGCCTGTGATTTTGAGGCGGGTATTTTAATACTTCCGCTTCTGGGCCCGGGTGTTATTGTCCGAGTCATTTTATCCCTCCCGCGAGCATCCGCGCCCGCAGCTCGTCCGCTGCGATCTTTTCTACACGGCATTTGCCGATACGCTCCGGAATTACTATGCTGATAGAAGCGCCGCTCAGCTTTTTGTCGGACAGGGCCGCGGAAACCATGTCGTCAAGTGGAAAATCGATCTCCGTCGGAAGTCCGTATTTATTGAGGATGGAAATGATCTGCTCCGGAACCTCTGCTCCGCACAGGTCGTTTGCGGCGGCAGAGCGCGCCATGACCGCCATCCCGGCGGCGACTGCTTGCCCATGAAGCATTGTATATCCGCTGCAAAGTTCGGCTGCATGGCCAAAAGTGTGCCCGAGGTTGAGCAGCATGCGTTCACCCCTGTCAAACTCGTCGTGCTCGACTATGTCGCGCTTCATCGAAACGCAAACGGAGATAACGTGCTCCAACTGTTCGGAGACGGGGACTGCGCAGAGTTCGGAGAAAAACTTCTCATTTCCGATGACGGCATATTTGATGACCTCAGCACAGCCGCATTTGTATTCGTCCTCCGGCAATGTCTTTTGAAGGTCGGTGTCACAGATAACGAGCGAGGGCTGATAGAAGCTGCCGACCATGTTCTTCCCGCTCCCTAGATCAACGGCTGTCTTTCCGCCGACGGAGGAGTCCACGGCGGCGAGAAGGGTGGTAGGGATCTGGACAAATTTGACGCCGCGCTGATAAGTCGCTGCGGCAAAGCCTGTAAGGTCTCCGACGACGCCGCCGCCGAGCGCGACGAGCACATCGCTTCGTGTTACGCGGCTTTCGCACAGAAACTCGAGCAGCTGCCCATAGATGTCAAGGTTTTTGGACTTCTCTCCGTGCGGGAAAACAAATTCACAGACCCGAAGGCCGTGCTGTTCCAGATTTTCGCGAAGTGCGGAGCCATAAAGAGGGAAAACATTATCATCCGAGACGATAACGGCGGTTCGGGAGCCGGAAATTTCGGCGATCAGTTGTCCCGCGCCGCGTGAGATACCGCTGCCTATCAGCACGTCGTAACCGGTCGATGCGGCAACATGTATCGTTCTCAACGCCCGTCGACCTCCTCTTTTCTTTCCTTGCCTTCGCGGAGGAGACGTACAAGAAGCTCCTGGTCTCCGCTTTCCATTGCAGATTTATAGGCCAGCAGGTTTTCGATAAGCGTGTCAAGCTCATGCACAAGATTATCGCTGTTTTCCATAAACAGCTCCGCCCACATCTCAGGGTTCAGCCATGCAACGCGGGTCATGTCCTTATAGCTGCCGGCGGAGAAGCCATTATGGAGCAGCGCCGTTGGACTTTTGATATATGCGTTGGATACGACATGTGCCAGCTGAGAGGTGAAAGCGATGATCTCGTCATGCTTTTCAGCTGTCGTGACAGATATATTGGCAAAGCCGGCCGGTTCAAGCAGCTCCTTAACACGGCTCAGCAGGAAGATGTCGTTAAAATCCGGAGGTACAATGACCATCGGGGCGCCCTGAAACATGTCGGCACGGGCATATTTGAAGCCTGAATACTGGGTCCCGGCCATCGGGTGACCGCCGAGATAGGTGAAGCCGTACTGCTCGGCATATTTCATTCCGTCCGACATAACGGCGCGTTTGGTACCGCAGCAGTCAATGACGATGGGATTCTTGCCGATGTACGGACCCATGTCGCGCATGAATTCGATCGCGGCCTGGGGATAAACGCAGATCAGGATAAGGTCGCACTGCTGTACATTGTCTTGCGTAAGCTCGCCGTTTATAGCGCCGCTGACTCCGGCAAAAGCGAGGGTAGAGCGATTCCTGTTGCTGGCGAGCACCGAGTGCCCGGCCTGCTGGTATGCTTTGGCAAAGGAACCGCCTATGAGGCCAAGACCGACTATACCGACTGTCATAGTGCCGCCTCCCTAACTGCTCTGACCTTTGCGGCGAGCTCGTCGTACTCCTCGGGGCGGAGGGACTGTGCGCCGTCGCAGAGAGCATGGATCGGGTCGTTATGGACTTCGATGATGAGACCGTCGGCGCCGCAGGCGGCAGCGGCAAGCGCCATCGGGGGAACGAGGCGGGCAATGCCGGTAGCGTGGCTCGGGTCTACAATGATCGGAAGGTGAGTCAGCTCGCGCAGCATCGGGACAGCGGCAAGGTCAAGCGTATTGCGGGTGTAATCGTCAAAAGTGCGTATGCCGCGCTCACAGAGGATGACACGCTCGTTTCCGCTGGACATAATGTACTCAGCGCTCATAAGCAGTTCCTTGAGCGTGTTGGCAAGACCGCGCTTAAGCAGAATGGGCTTATCAGTGCGGCCCAGCTCCTTGAGGAGCTCGAAGTTCTGCATGTTTCTGGCGCCGACCTGAAGAACGTCAACATCCTCGAAAAGGGGAAGGTCGGAAGTGCTCATGATTTCGGTTACGATTGGCAGCCCGGTCTCTTCGCGCGCTATCTTCAGAAGCTCAATGCCTCTGCCCTTGAGACCCTGGAAATCGTAGGGGGAGGTGCGGGGCTTGAACGCGCCGCCGCGCAGCATGTTGGCGCCGGAAGCCTTGACGGCTTTTGCAACGGCGACGATCTGTTCCTCTGTTTCAACGGAGCAGGGGCCGGCTATCATGCAGAAGTTGCCGCCGCCGACCTTGACGTCGCCGATCTCAACGATGGTATCGTCGGGTTTGAATTTGCGGTTGCAGCACTTGAAAGTCTCGGAAACGCGCTTGACAGAGTCGACTATATCAAGGCTCTCTATCAGCTCCATATCGACCTTGCTGGTGTCGCCGATGAGGCCGAGCACGGTCTGGTATTCTCCTGTAGAAACATGGATGCCGAGGCCCATGCTCTTGAGCCAGTCTATAAGCTGATTCTGCCTGTTGGAATTTACATTTGCTTTGAGTACGACGATCATTTTATTTTCCTCCAGTTTTTTGGGGAGCGCAGCTCCCATTAATAACAATAATGATAAATAAAAAATGCGGCACAGGCGTAACCTGTGCCGCATTCCTTAAACGAACTTTACTGAGCCCATTTTTGCATCACAAATTACCCTTACTATACAGACATAGTAAAGTAAAAGTAAAAGTAATAAGCGGTGCAGAAAACGTTTTTCATTGTGGACTCTCCGAATATTAAAATATCAACGGCAAAACCGCGATATAAAAATCTACGATACTATTAAAACTACACAGTGATTGTAACAACTTCCACTTTCTTTGTCAACATTTTTTCCACATTCTATGCGCGATTTTTACACTACACATAAAAATTGAGTTTGATCCGGTAATAAATATGGGATTTTTACAAATGCTGCGCTTTGCACTCTCCCAATTGCGCGTGCTGTAGCAGCCATTTCACGGTGTCAGATACTGTGGTTTCCAGCTTTCTTGGGTGGTAACCCAGTTCATTTTCGGCCTTTTGCCTGGAAAAAGAGCTGTTGCTGCGCAATGTATACAGAGAGTAGCGCGTATAAAGCGGTCTTTGTTTTCGAAGCTTGGCTGTGGCTTCGATGACCGGT
>CAZIHY010000030.1:14135-22557 GCA_964539115.1 uncultured Oscillospiraceae bacterium | reverse complement strand
CGATCTTGTAGCCGATGTTGCCGGACTGGATCTCGGGGAAGATGAAGGTGTTGGCATAGCCCGCGACCTTGCTTCCGGGGAACTTGAGCTGTCCGACGACGGGGGAAACGGCGGCGTCGAACTGCATCTCGCCGTCGATGGCGAGCTCGGGAGCGGCGGCCTTTGCCTTCTCACAGGCGTTGCGGACCTTGTCGACGGCCTCGCCCTTGCCGGAGCCCTTGGTGGAATAGCTCAGGAAAGCGACCTTGGGGTCAATGCCGAAGATCTGGGCGGTCTTGGCGCACTCGAGCGCGGTCTCAACAAGGGCGTCCTCATCGGGGTCGATCTGGATAGCGCAGTCGCCCATGCACAGGCGCTCGTCGGTGCCGTCCTCGTGGGTGCGGACCATGATGAAGCAGGAGGAGACGTTTTTATTGCCGGGCTTGGTCTTGACCAGCTGAAGCGCGGGACGCACAGTGTCGGCAGTGGAATAGGTAGCGCCGCCCAGAAGAGCGTCCGCCTTGCCCATCTTGACGAGCATGGTGCCGAAATAGTTGCCCTTGAGCAGGTTCTTGCGGCAGTCCTCGGCGCTCATCTTGCCCTTGCGCAGCTCTACCATCTTTTCGACCATCTCGTCCATGGCGTCGTAGGTTGCCGGATCGATGATCTCCGCGCCGGTGATGTCGAATCCGCCGGCCTGTGCCGCGGCCTTGACCTCATCGACTACGCCAACGAGGATAACGCCCATGATTTTCTCCGCGAGCAGCTTGGAAGCGGCCTCGAGAATGCGAGCATCGGGCCCCTCGGTGAAAACGATAGTGCGCGGAGTCTCTTTGAGTTTTTCTATAAGTTTGTCAAACATGATTTCATCCTCCGTGTTTGTTATTGATTAACAGATTAACTTTAGCACAATCAAAAAAAAAGTCAAGATATTAGTATTTACAAAGGTTCGGGGCGCCGTTATAATACGGTATGTAATCAAAAATTCTCGGGGGTGTAAAAGATAGAAACACAATTCTCAAGGAGGATGTCCTCTCTTCGCAGGGAGCGTGGGCTGAGCCAGCGGAAGGCGGCGGCCGATTTGAAGATAAGCCAGGCGCTTTTGTCACATTACGAAAACGGAGCCCGTGAGCCGGGGCTCATTTTCGTGTGCCGCGCCTGTGACTATTATGGCGTCTCCGCCGACTATCTGCTCGGCAGGACAGAAGACCCCGTCCCTGTTTATGACGGAGGCGGAAAACCGCTGGCGGAGCTTGCCGGGAAGCTGAGGCTCCTCGCCGACGAAGCCGAGCGCATGCTCGAAAACACAAATGAAAGGTAAAACGTAAACTTATGACGCCACAGGAGAACATTCGTAATTTCTCCATAATCGCGCATATTGACCACGGCAAGTCAACGCTGTCCGACCGTCTTATCGAGGCCTGCGGAGCCGTCGCCGAGCGCGACATGGAAAACCAGCTCCTAGACAACATGGAGCTTGAGCGCGAGCGCGGCATAACCATCAAGGCCCGCGCCATCCGCCTCAACTATCAATCCGCGGACGGAGAGACCTATGCGCTGAACCTGATAGACACGCCTGGCCACGTTGACTTCAACTATGAGGTCAGCCGTTCGCTGGCGGCGTGTGAGGGCGCGGTCCTCGTTGTAGACGCGGCGCAGGGCGTTGAGGCTCAGACACTTGCAAATACATATCTGGCGCTTGAGCACGATCTCGAGATACTGCCCGTCGTCAACAAAATCGACCTTCCCGCCGCCGACCCCGCGCGCGTCAAGGGAGAGATCGAGGACATCATCGGCATCCCCGCCGAGGATGCGCCTGAGATATCAGCAAAGCAGGGAATCAATATCGGTGCTGTTCTTGAAGACGTGGTAAAGAACGTGCCCGCGCCAAAGGGTGACCCCGGGGCCCCGCTGAAGGCGCTGATCTTTGACAGCCAGTATGATCCATACGTCGGGGTTATCGTCTATTTCCGCGTCATGGACGGCGCGCTGCGCAAGGGCATGCGGGTCAAACTGATGTCCTCCGGCGCAGAGTATGACGTTCTCGACTGCGGTTATCTTCTGCCGCTCGGCATGGAGGGCACAGATGAGGTCAGGACCGGTGAAGTTGGCTGGTTCACAGCCTCGATCAAGAACGTCAAGGATACGCAGGTCGGCGACACGATAACCGAGGCCGGACGCCCCGCGCAGGAGGCCCTGCCCGGCTACCGCCCTGCGCAGGCGATGGTCTACTGCGGAATATACACTGAGGACGGCAGCAAATACGGCGATCTCCGCGAGGCGCTGGAAAAGCTCCAGCTCAACGACGCCTCGCTCTCCTTCGAACCTGAAAGCTCTGTCGCGCTTGGCTTCGGCTTCCGCTGCGGCTTTCTGGGCATGCTCCATATGGAGATCATACAGGAGCGCTTGGAGCGTGAGTTTAACCTTGATCTTATTACGACGCTGCCCTCCGTCATCTATGAGGTCACAAAGACCGACGGTTCCGTCGTGCGCGTGGACAACCCGCACTCGTTCCCGGACCCTGCGGTCATCGCGGAGGCGCGAGAACCTTTCGTCAAGGTATCTATCATAACCCCTCCGGATTATGTCGGAAACATTATGCCGATGTGCCAGGACCGCCGCGGCGAGTATACGGACATGCAGTATCTGGACACGAATCTTGTCGAGCTGCGCTATTCCATGCCGCTCAACGAGATAATCTATGATTTTTTCGACGCGCTCAAGGCAAAGACCCGCGGCTATGCATCACTTGACTATGAGCTGGAGGGCTACCGTACAAGCGAGCTTGTAAAGGTCAATCTGCTGCTCAACGGCGACCAGGTCGACGCGCTGTCCTTCATCGCGCATAGGGACAAGGCATATGGACGCGCCAGGCGAATCTGCGAAAAGCTCAAGGAAAACATTCCCCGCCAGCTGTTCGAGGTGCCGATACAGGCCGCGATCGGCGGTAAGATCATTGCCCGAGAGACGGTCAAGGCGCTGCGCAAGGACGTGCTTGCAAAGTGCTACGGCGGCGATATAACCAGAAAGAAAAAGCTGCTTGAAAAGCAGAAGGAGGGCAAAAAGAAAATGCGCTCGCTCGGCACGGTGCAGATGCCGACGGAGGCATTTATGGCGGTCCTCAAACTGGACGAATAACTTTTATCAGCAGGAGGGACGAATATGTCTCTCCTGTTTTTTTTGAAAGGTCAGCGAGAGAAAAAACAAAACTGCCCGGAGCAGCGCGGACCGCTGCCCCGGGCAGTGAAAAAACAACTTATTCAATAACAGGGAACATCTCTATAAATTTTTTCAGTGAAGGGTTGGGATTGTCGCGGCGGTAGACCAGCACGACCTTATATTCCAGATCCTGCTCCTCCAGTTCGACGAGCCGGCAGTTTCCGATGGCGCGCTGGGCCTCACCGATGATCCGCGGCAGTACGACGACGCCCTGGCCGGCGTACATACGCTGGAACGCAGTACTCATTGAGCGTATGATATGAAATTTGGGCGTATGATCGGACCCGAGCTTAGAGACCGGCACGATGGAACTGTTGCCGGAGCCCTGGAACGATGAATCGCCGAAAAAGAGTATTTCGTCCGGTTCAAATTCTCCGAGGGAAACGGATTCCCTGCCGGCCAGCGGATGAAATTCCGGAAGGAGCACGGCGAGTTTATCCTTCATGACAGTGTGGATTTCGAGATCCGGGGAGTCCGCCTCGTGTTCAAAGGTAAGGCCAACGTCGGCCTCACGCATCGCAACGCGCTCCGGGATTTGCCAGCTGCGCTCGACCTCGAGCTCGAGTTCTACCTCAGGGAAGCTGTTGCAGAAGTTGCGGCAGGCATCTGAAAACGGCGCGAAGTAGAAGTCGGGAAGTAAGGCCATCAAATGGCCGATCTTGCCCTCGGACATGTCTTTGAGCACGAGCTCAAGCATATAAAGCTCGTCGAGGATGCGGTTGCCCTCCTCCCGGAGATATTCGCCCGCCTGCGTGAGCGTGACGTATCTTGTGTCGCGCTCGAGCAGCTTGATGCCGAGTGAATTCTCAAGGCTTGCCACGCTGCGGCTAAGGGACGACTGGCTGATAAAGTTGCGCTCCGCTGCTTTTGTAAAATTACGGAAATCCGCAAGGGCTATGAAGTTTTTTATCTGTTCGAGAGTCATTGCACAGCCTCCCAGTCGGTAATATAACTTTTTTTAGTATAAAATATAAATGTGTCGTAAGTCAATGCAATATTTGGGCTTTTCGCATAACGCAATGCAATAATTAGATGAACCGCAGTCTTTTTTTGTGTTAAAATAACCATGGTTTTGATGAAAACTGTTTATTAATTAATTGGAGGAATATCCAAATGAACAAGTATTATCCCAAGCTTTTTGAGCCCATGACAATTAAGGGAACGACCTTCAAGAACCGTCTGTTCTCCGCCCCCAACATGTGCTCCTGGACCACCAGCGACCAGCGTCCCGACGACAATTTCATCAAGTGGATCGAGACCAAGGCTGCCGGCGGAGTCGCCCAGGTGACCGTTGCAGGCGGCATGGTCGAGGCCGACATCCATGAGCTCGGCGGCGGCTACTGGGATCCCTCTCGTCATCTCCAGCCCCGTATGACCGAGCTGGTACATGCTATCCATCAGCATGACTGTGTCGCGTCCCTCGAGCTGTGCCATGGCGGCGGCTCCTACCCCGTGGACAAGTTTGGCCGCAATCCCGTCGCTCCTTCCGCTTTCGTCCGCTGGGACGGACAGCAGGTCGACGAGATCACCGTTGAGCGTATGAACGAGATCGCCGACCATTATGCAGACTATGCCGAGATTGCACAGACCTGCGGCTTCGATGGCGTCATGCTCCACGGCGCGCACGGCTGGGGTCTTGCTCAGTTCATGTCTGACGAGTTCAACAAGCGCACCGATGAATACGGCGGCAGTATGGAGAACCGTGCACGCTTCCCGCTGATGGTCATCAACCGCGTCCGCGAGCGCTGCGGCGACAATTTCCTCATCGAATACCGCATTTCCGGCGATGAGATGTGCCCCGAGACCGGCGGACATTCTCTCCAGGACGCCGTTGAGTTCTGCAAGATCATCGACGATTACGTGGATATCATCCACGTCTCCGCCGCCCGTGACTCCACGGACGAAGGCGCTGTCATCACCCATCCGACCATCTTCCTGAAGAACGGCTGCAACGCATACCTCGCTGCCGAGATCAGAAAGCACGTCAAGAGCCCTGTCGTTGCCATCGGCGCTATTAACACCCCCGAGCTGGCAGAGCAGATCCTTGAGGAAGGCGGAGCCGATTTCATCGCCGGCGCCCGTACCTTCATCGCTGACCCCGACTTTGCCAGGAAGGCAAAGCGCGGCAAGGCTGAAGATATCATCCCCTGCATCCGCTGCCTTAGCTGCCTGACCGGCCTTCAGATGACCGATGCAGCTAACTGCTCCGTCAACCCGCGCACCTACCGTGAGGCCCGCCTGGCTTCCCAGCCTGAGCCATCTGAGGTTTGGAATGTCGTCGTCGTCGGCGGCGGCTCCGGCGGCATGAAGGCTGCCATCACTGCGGCTGAACGCGGACACAACGTAACTCTCGTTGAGAAGACCGATAAGCTCGGAGGCATCATCAACTTCACCGATTACGATGAGATGAAGGTCGATCTCCGCCGTTTCAAGAACTATCTTGTAAACCGCGTTAACAAGCTCAATATCAAGGTCATGTACAATACCGAGGCCACTCCCGAGCTCATGGAGGCTCTTGCTCCGGACGCTATCATCTGCGCCTGCGGCTCCAGCCCCATCAAGCCGCCCATCCCCGGCCTGAAGGAGAACGCAATGCATGTTCTTGACGCGTATAAGGAGCTTGACAAGATCGGCAAGAAGGTCGTCATGGTCGGCGGCGGACTTGCCGGCTGCGAGACCGGCATCTTCCTGGCAGAGCTCGGCCATCAGGTCGACATCGTCGAGATGCTGCCCGAACTGGCGCGCGACGCCAACTGGATGAGCCAGCAGGGCATGCTCGTGCCCATCGAGAAGTACAGCATCGGCGTACATACTTCCACCACCTGCCTTGAGGTCCTGCCCAACGGCGTCCGCGTCAAGAATCCGGACGGTACCGAAAGCGTTCTTGAAGCTGACAGCGTTATCTTCGGTCTCGGCATGCGTGCCAACTCCGCCACTGTCGAGGCTCTGCGTGACAGCGCGGACGAATTCGTAGCGGTCGGCGACTGCAAGCGTGCCCGTAAGGTCCCCAACGCCGTACACGAGGGTTACTTCGCGGCTCTGGATCTGGGCGTCTGATCCGAATTAAATTTTATCCCTGTCAAAAATTCTCAGGGCAGCAATACACCGCCCTGAGAATTTGGAGTATTTTTCCCCCAGCATTGCTCCCATAAGTTGTAATCCGCATTTTTAGAAAAGGAGGAAATACCACAAACATGAGCGAAAGAATCATTGATGGTGTGTGGAAAATAGAAGAAACCACACATCTCGACAAGCTGGTCGTCAATGAAGGCGCGACTATCAAGGCCCCTTGGGGCAAGGGAGTCACGATGTTCCTCAACAGCGTGCCGACGGACATCAAACCCGGCGCCTACGAGGGCGACATCCTTCTTTATGTCGGCGACAGCTATCTCACCAAGGTCGGCATTTGGGGCACCCCCCAGAAGACTTTCTACCGCACGGGCATCTTCCTTAAGGACAACGAAGTTGTTGAGGAATACTGCATCCCCGGCACGGTCAAGGGCGGCAGCTTTGACGGAAAGACCGTCGAAAATGTCACCATCGAGGCTAACGACGGCGGACTCAACGGCATTTACATCACCGGCGATGGCGAGTATACTCTCAACAACGTCAAGATGAATCTCGTTGGCCGCGGCGAAAATGACTTCCAGGCCTGCGGCGCCGGCCTTGCTATTTATGGCAATGCCAAGGTCACTGTCAACGACTCTGAGTTCAACATCACCGGCGTTACCCGCGGCGCTATCTTTGCCGGCAACAACTCCGAGCTGACCGTAAACCGCACCCGTATCATTGGCGAGAGCGCTCCCTTCGATGAGAAGGTCGACCCCAACTGGTCCATGAGCCTCTACGGCACGAACCGCATCACCAACGCGGGCCACATGGCGACCTGCTACTACAACGACTGCTTCATCTCCACCAACGGCTGGGGCGCTATGAGCGTCGACGGCGGCAAGTACAACCACCTGTACTACAAGAACTGCATTATCATGCAGACCAGCCCCTCCGGCTACGGCGCAATGGGCATCGCTGACAACTTCAATGACTACAGCGAGTATGACGGCCTGGCGGATCCCCGCTGCCTGCACAGCTTTGACAACTGCGTTGTCACTGTCGGCGGTATGGCTCTCATCTGCTGCACCAACAATGCCAGCGGCGAGTTCAAGAACGGCTGCATAGTCAACTCCCGCCGCTGGGGTACCGAGACCTTCCGTAATGACGGCGGCTTCCTCAACATCGATGACGCCACCTTCTACACCGGATCTTCCGCGATGATCGTCAAGGGTTCCAGATTCACGATAAACGCCAACAAGGCCAGATTCTTCCCTGGCAACGACGTCATCCTCCAGCTCCAGGACAACGACGACCCCGGTATGGGCGGCCCGCAGTCCTTCCGCGTTCCCGTCGACCGTGTTGACGAGTACGTTGCAGGCCGCGATCTGACCGTCGCGTCCCCCGATGAGGACGTGTTCCTGAACCTCTCGAACTCCACCCTCACTGGTAACATCTTCAACTCCACGACGAACCTGTTTGCCATCTTTGATGAGCCCAGGGATTCCGACGTCTATGAGCCTCTGCCCAAGAGAGGTCCCCCGCCGATGCCCCAGCCCGATCCCGACGATCCCGAGCCCTTCTCTCCCGAGGAAATGGGCGGTATCCCGGGCGACGTCGTTCGCGGCGCCGGCGGCTTCGATCCCTATCTCCAGGGTGCGAAGAACCTCGAGGTCAACCTCGTCAACGTCAACCTCACCGGTATCATCAGCTCCGCGAGCCAGAAGTACGGTGAGGGCGTTTACTTCATCGATAAGCGCAACCGTGACGAGATCAACAACATTAAGCAGGAAGCTGCTCCCGCGGTCAACAACGGCGTCATCGTCTCTCTGGACGACGAGAGCGTCTGGACTGTCACCGGCACCAGCTACCTGACCAAGCTTGTGCTCGCCCCCAACGCCACTGTCAAGGCTCCCAGAGCCAAGATCGTTCGTATGCTCGTTGACGGCGTTGAGACCCCGATCGCAGCCGGCGCATACACCGGTAAGATCGCGCTCGTGGTCGAGTAAGACACGCATAATAAAAACAAAAGGCCCCGCTGTGGTATGACAGCGGGGCCTTTTCGGTTTAGCTCCGGTTTTGTTGTTTTATAGTCTGATATCCTATCAGTTCGATCAGGGCGGCCAGCACCCCGCCTTCAGATATGGTCTCTGTCTCCTCTCCGCAAATGCGCCGG
>CAZIHY010000030.1:2375-14035 GCA_964539115.1 uncultured Oscillospiraceae bacterium | reverse complement strand
GGCCAGCACCCCGCCTTCAGATATGGTCTCTGTCTCCTCTCCGCAAATGCGCCGGACGGACAAAACCTTCATTTTCCTGAAATATTTTTCTGTTCGTACCTGTTTTTCTTTATTATTTAATCTGCTTCTATTTTATAACTGGTATCCCTTCGGGGAGGTACTTTTCTGCACGAGCTGAAAAGTACCCCCCTGCGGAGCAGTACAAGCTTGGTAAAGCAAAAGAAAAAATATCATACAGGCTCGCTGTCATTATAACGGGCATGTTTTTTTCATAACATTTCTTAATATTACTATGTTAGCCGAGAGCAAACTGTATTAGAATGTTTTATTTCAGGATCATATTGCAGTATTTTCGAAGCATGTTAAAATGCAACCGGGGCTGTAAAAATCATTTATGCACGCCCTGGAAAAACAGGGCAACGGTGCCGGGGCCGACATGGGAACCGGTCACGGGCTCATAGCATACGGGGATGCACTCGCCGTTAAATCCGCAGTCGCGCAGCTTGCCGAGCAGATATTCCATGCCGTCAGGATTGTCCGCGTGCGCTATGCCGATGGGTCCGCTCTTGTCCCTGGCCAACTTGTTGTATTTATCCGCCAGCGCATCGAGAGCCCGCTTCATACCGCGCGCTTTTCCGCAGAGTACTATACGACCGAGCTCATCGCCACGCAGCAGGGGGTTGATGTGCAGAACGCTGCCGACGAAGGCGACGGCTCCCGTTATCCTGCCGCCGCGCTTGAGATATTCAAGGTCGTCGACAGTGAAGAACTGGCACATTGTCTCGCGCTGCTTCATGATGTGACTTTCTATTTCGTCAAAGTCCGCTCCGGCTTCTATCATCTGCGCGGCCTCGATGACCTGAAGTCCCTCGCCCAGCGAGGCGGCCAGACTGTCTATTGAGCTGATCTTTCGCTCAGGATAGCTGTCACGAAGCTCGTCTGCGGCGATCGAGGCGGCGTTTGCCGTTCCGCTGATGCCGCCGGACATCCCGATATATAAAACATCGTCGCCGCTTTTAAGCGCATCTTCAAACGGAAGCATGAATGCCACGATGTTTATCATCGAGGTTTTGACCACGGTGCCGGCGCGCATGGCGTCATAAAAGGCCTTTCCGTCAAATTCCATGTCCGCGCTGTTTTCCGCTTCAACACCGTTGACGGTGAAGGAAAAGGGCAGGACAGTTATGTTATACCGCTGCACGAGCTGCAGCGGAAGGTTTGCTGAAGTGTCGGTAAAAAGTCTGATCATAAATTATCTCGCCTTATTATTTGTCTGGTTTGCGTTCATCTCCGTGGAAGAAAACCGCGACGGTACCGGGACCGCAGTGGGAAGCGATTATTGTACCGATGTCGCAGATACGGATCTCTTCGCTGATTTTTGGGAAGCGCTCCTGAACGGCGCGCCTGGTGTCCTCAGCGTCCTTTGGACAGTTCGAATGGCATATGAAACATTTTCCGGAATAGTCTCGACCGCCCTGAGCGTGCTCTTCCATTGTATCGAGCGTACGCTTGATCGCGTTTTTCTTGCCGCGGACCTTGTCATATGCGATGATCCTGCCGCCGTCGTCCAGCCGCATTATGGGACAAATATTAAGTATTGCGCCAATGGTGGCCGTCGCGCCGGACATTCTGCCGCTGCGGCGGTAATATTGAAGGTCTGTTGAATAGAACTGGTGGTGTATCTTCTGCCGGTTCGCAAGCAGCCAGTCCTCGGTTTCCTCTATTGTACAGCCCTTGTCGCGCATATCCGCGGCGTCGTCGACCAGCAGGCCATAGCCGGAGGAGCTGCACATGGAGTCTACTATGACCAGTTTGCGGTCCGGGTATTTCTCGCGTATTATGTTCGCGGCAATCTCCGCGTTCTGGATGGAGCTGGTCATGCCGGAGCCAAGCACTATATGCAGGAGGTCGCCCTTCTGCAGCTGCCCGTCAAAAAACTCCTCGTACGAAAATTCGTTAAGCTGGGAGGTCAGGGGTATTTTTCCGCTCTCCAGAAAACCGTAAAAGCGCGGCAAAGCCTCGGGGTCTCGCAGCATATCATCCTCGTATTGAACGCCGTCGACCGAGTATGAATAGAACAGGACGGGGATCTGCCGACTGAGCATGTAGCTGTACGGAAGATCGACCGTCGATTCACAGGACAGTATAAAGTTGCTTTCCAATAGCCGATACCTCACTTTTTTATTATACCTAAAAGCTAGCACAGCAAGACCCGGCCCTCAACCTACTTCGCAATGCAAGGGCTCTATTTCTGAAAAATACAAAAGTAGAGCCCCAAATACGGGACTCTACCAACAGTAGAATTACATTATTTGCGGTTTTTCCTCAGCCTGAAACACAGATATACGATGAATTCTGCGGGGATAGCCAAAATGAATATCTGCCACCAGTTATATCTGAAGAATGAAAAATAGACGCAGATAATAAGACTTAGAATGAGCGCGCCGATGATAAAATGGTTGTGCCGGCCTTTTTCCCAGATGGAGTTCAGCACGAGCAGCGTTATGATCGACACGGGAAGCGCATAGAGAAGGATGAGCCATATGACATTGTCCATGAGCCAGAAAATGATGAACAGCAGCAGCGCCAGCGTCCATACTCCGGCTATCGCTATCTGGGTTATCGTCCGGTAAGAGATGCTTTTCTTCGGGCGGTGGTACTCTTCGTGAAGGTTTATGAGGTAATCGACATTCACGCCGAAAATGTCTGCTAAGCTCTTGAGTATCGCAACATCCGGTATGGACTCCGCACGTTCCCACTTTGAGACCGACTTGTCAGAATAATTGAGCTTTTCCGCCAACTCAAGCTGCGTCATACCAGACTTTGTGCGCAGCTCGATGATATTGCTTGCGACAACGGCTTTTATATTATCCAAAGTTCAAACCTCCCTTACATGGAATTTAAGCCGGAAACGATTTGTCATTCCTCCGCATGCGAGAGCAGGCGGTGCTTTTGCCATACCCCTGAGAAAAAGTAGACGCTTGCGAGTATGACCGTTACATATGACGCGCATGAGGAGCCCACCCAGTAGCCGGTAAGTCCGAGGAGTTTTCCGAACAGCAGCGACAGGCCGATCCTGGCAACGACGCCGTCGAGCATCGCGACGACGAAGTTGAATGTAACAGCTCCTACGCCGTACATGAGTGCGAGCGGGGGATTCATCAGCGCGTCGGCAAGATAGCCGAATACCGCTATGTGAAGATAGGCCGGCGCCATGTCGAGGACGGCAGTCTCGTTATTGAAGATGCCGAAGATACCCTTTGGCGTGAGCAGGCATATACCCGAAAATATCGCAGCGGCGGCAAGGGCGAAGCCCCAGCCGATGAATACGGTTTTTTTGCAGCGGGATATATTGCCCGAGGCTATGTTCTGGCCGATGATGCTCGTGGACGCGACCTGTATGGAATTGCTGATTATTGTAGTCACGCTGAAAAGCTTATAGCCGACTCCCCCTACCGCCGAGGCGATAACGCCGTAGGCATTGACCCGGGAGTTGCAGTAGAGCACGGAGATGTTGATAGCTACATATTGCAGAGCCATCGGCAGGCCAAGCTTTGCATATAGCGCGATCATGCCGCGGTCGATCCGGAAGCTGCGGGGCTTGAAGTCGAAGTGGAAGCTGTCGCGGCGGCGATAGAGATAAGCGATGGCGAAGCAGAAAGAGGAGGCCTGCCCGATAACGGTAGCCAGCGCGGCTCCCGCCGTGCCCATGCCGAAAGCTCCGACAAATACAAAGTCGAGCACGAGGTTTACCAGGGAGGCGATCAGTATAAATATCAGCGGGCGCTTTGAGTCGCCCATGCCGCGCAGGATGCTGCAAACGGCGTTGTAGCCGTAGGTGAAGATAAGTCCCGCGATGCTTATTAACAGGTAGCTCCGCGCATCGGCATAGGCTTCCTGCGGAGTGTTCATCAGTTCGAGCGCGAGGTCGAGGGCAAAAAAACCAAGCAGGATCGCAGCGGCGGCGACGAGAAACAGCGTCGAGAAGATCGTACCGATACACCTTTTAAGCCGGTCAAGGTTGCCGGAACCGACGATTTGGGCGACGAGCACCTGTCCGCCGTTTGACGCGCCTACGGCAAGACATGTCAGCAGATATATGACCTGTCCTCCGATTGAAACGGCGGACAGTCCGCTTGAGCCGACAAAACGTCCGACAACGGCCATATCTACGATGTTATATGCGACCTGAAGTATATTCGCGCCGATGAACGGAAGGGCAAAGGTTATAAGCTGTCTTGCAAGCGGCCCTTGTGTAAGATCGTTGATCAGCGCCCTGGATGAGTTTTTCTGCATGTGTTCCTCCGCGAAAGAAATTAACTGATTTATTATAATTGAAGAGGATATGGAAAGTCAATCAGAAAAGCGGCGCTGTGACAGGGGCGCGCTGCGGCTGCTGAAGGCGGCCGGTATCGTTTTTTCGCAGTGGCGCCCGGTTTAATACTTATCAGGTAAAATGAAAACCGGTCCCGCTGTAAAATAACCATTACAGCGGGACCGGTTTTTCAAAATTGAGTTGTTCTGCAGAAGCCTGCTGAAAAACCCGGAAATTTTTAAGTGCTGAAATTACCTGTCAACACGTCTGGCGAAGGAGACGCCGTCTCGTGTCAGCGTAACGTCAAGGTTTACCCTGTCAGCGCGGATAATGCTGTGCGTAAATTCATAGGTCATGCCGGCTTCGGTGCGCGTCCTGCGCTGTGCAGAGAATGCGGGGTCGCCTTCCTTGCAGCCAAGGAGCTTCGCGTCGTGTGCGGACAGGGTGATCGCGCTGTAAGTGTCGACGGCGGAATAGGGCACGATGCCTACCTCGTACAGGAGGCTGTAAAAGCTGTGGGTCTGGAGCAGTTCGCGCGTCAGCCGCGGATAGATGTACTGCGGGTAGTAGCTTGTCTCGAGTATCAGCGACTCGTTGTTGACGTTGCGGACGCGGGAAAAGCGGTAGATAGGAGTTTCAGGCTTGCTCAGCTCCAGAACGCTGATTATTTCCGGCGTCGGCTCGACGATCTCGAACTCGAGCAGTGTGCTTGACGGGGTGAGGCCCATCGCGCTCATCTCGCTGGTAAAGGAATAAACAGTGTCGGTCTTTCGGTGCATTTTTGGCTCCGCAACAAAGGTGCCGCGTCCCTGCTTTCGAACGACGAGGCCCTCTCCCTCGAGCGCGCCGATAGCCTGGCGCACGGTGCTGCGGCTGATGTCAAAGGCTTTGCACAGCTCGGTTTCAGAGGGAAGCAGGTCGCCGGCGGACAGAGTTCCGGCGGATATATTGCGCTTTACGATCCCGACGAGCTGAGAATAGAGCGGTATGTCGCTGTCCAGTGAGAGCTTACTGAGCAGAATGGGGCTGTTTTGCATATGTCATTCTCCTGTGTGGTCATTGTATTGATATAACGTATGGTACATATCATACATTATACCACACTGCGACAAGATTACAAGAGGAAATTTTTTATTATGTCTTTAACGGGCCTCCGCACATGCAATACCGTACGGCCGCGCGGTTTGATCCTGCAGGATTTGGGAAATAAGCTGAGACGGACGTATTTGCTTTAAGAATTTGAATTGTCAGAATATACGAAAATTAAAGTTTGGCTATGATGTTTGGACATAGAATATACAACTTTGGGCTGAAAATTACAATCTTTTGTTACTTTTTGTGTTTGCAATATCTCCATAAATAGTATATGATATTCAACATCCAAACCTGTTTTCTTTGTTTGCGAACTGAGCACATTGAAGAGGCTTGGATATTTGTTGGTTAGAAAAATTTTTGAGGAGTGAAATCACAAGTGGAAAATCTTATCTGGATCGCCCCGGTTCTGGCGATTATCGCGCTGATATTCGCCGGGATAAAGACCGCTAAGGTCTCGAGGGCAGATGCGGGCAATGACCGCATGAAAGAGATCGCCGCAAGCATCAGCGAGGGTGCCAGGGCGTTCCTGTTCGCCGAGTATAAAATACTCGTAATCTTTGTCGTGGTGCTGTTTATTCTCATCGCTGTGTTCATCAGCTGGAAGACCGCCATTTGCTTCCTTATCGGCGCCGTGTTCTCCGTTGCAGCCGGCTATGTCGGCATGAACGTTGCGACCAGGGCCAATGTCCGCACTGCGGCCGCGGCTCAGAGCGGCGGCATGAACAAGGCCCTGGGTATCGCTTTCTCCGGCGGCAGCGTCATGGGCATGTGCGTTGTCGGCCTTGGTCTGCTCGGCTGCGCTCTGATTTATGTTATAAGCGGGGACGTTGAGATCCTGACCGGATTCTCCCTCGGCGCTTCCTCCATAGCCCTGTTTGCCCGTGTCGGCGGCGGTATCTATACCAAGGCGGCCGACGTCGGCGCCGACCTCGTCGGCAAGGTCGAGGCCGGTATTCCCGAGGATGACCCGCGCAACCCCGCTGTTATCGCTGACAACGTCGGTGACAACGTCGGTGATGTCGCAGGCATGGGGGCTGACCTGTTTGAGTCCTATGTCGGCGCACTTGTTTCCGCTCTCACTCTTGGCATTGCCGTTGCCGGAACCTTCACCGGCGCCGGTGCTGTTTTCCCGCTTATCCTCGCCGCAGTCGGCATTTTTGCCTCCATCATCGGCTGCTTCTTTGTCCGCGGCGATGACAAGTCCAACCCCCATAAGGCTCTCAAGATGGGGTCCTATGTCTCCGCCATAATTGTTGTTATAGCCTCCATAATTTTGAGCAAGGTGTTCTTTGACAGCTTCACTCAGGCTATCGCCATTATCGCCGGACTCATCGTCGGCCTCATCATCGGCGTCGTCACCGAGATCTACACCTCCGGCGACTACAAGTCCGTTAAGAAGATCGCCCAGCAGTCCGAGACCGGCTCCGCCACCACCATCATCCAGGGTCTTGCTGTCGGCATGAAGTCCACCGTTATCCCCATCCTGCTTATCTGCGTCGGCATCTTTGTCGCTTATAATGTTGCAGGACTTTACGGCATCGCGCTCGCTGCAGTCGGCATGCTGTCCACCACCGGCATCACCGTCGCTGTTGACGCATACGGCCCCATCGCCGACAACGCCGGCGGTATCGCCGAGATGAGCGGACTGGACGAGTCCGTCCGCGAGATCACCGACAAGCTCGACGCCGTCGGCAACACCACCGCCGCTATGGGCAAGGGTTTTGCTATCGGTTCTGCTGCGCTGACCGCGCTGGCCCTGTTTGTCTCGTATGCACAGGCTGTCCAGCTCTCCTCGATCGACATCCTGACCCCGAACGTAACAATCGGCCTTCTCATTGGCGGCATGCTGCCCTTCGTGTTCTCCGCTCTGACCATGGAGAGCGTTTCCAAGGCTGCATACAGCATGATCGAGGAAGTCCGCCGCCAGTTCCGCACCATCCCCGGCATCCTTGAGGGAACCGGCAAGCCTGACTATAAGTCCTGCGTTGCCATTTCCACAACCGCCTCGCTGAAAGAAATGCTCGTCCCCGGTATCCTGGCTGTTCTGGCTCCGATAGTTGTCGGCATCGTTATCGGCCCGGCCGCCCTCGGCGGAATGCTCGCCGGCGCTCTTGTAACCGGCGTTCTGATGGCCATCTTCATGTCCAACGCCGGCGGCGCATGGGACAATGCCAAGAAGTTCATCGAGGAAGGCAACCATGGCGGCAAGGGCTCCGACGCTCACAAGGCTGCAGTTGTCGGCGACACCGTCGGCGATCCGTTCAAGGATACCTCCGGCCCGTCCATCAACATCCTCATCAAGCTCATGACCGTTGTTTCTCTTGTTTTTGCACCGATCTTCGTTTCCATCGGCGGCCTTCTTTAAGTAAAATATGTTGTCAAACGGCCCGCGCTTTGTGCGCGGGCCGTTTTTGCAGCAATTTGTTGATGTTTCTATCCTGGGTTCCTCAAATCGGGATCAAATGCTAAGCATTGTCGCATGCTTTTCGACAAGCTCATACACCCCGTCGAAATTGACATGGGGATTATAAACCTGCTCCAGCTCATCGTGCATCGCCTTTGCCTCAGCCAGCTTTTTCTCGGCCTCATTTATCAGTGCTGTGCGCAGTTTTTCCGCCGTGCGAAGAGACGGGCGCACACGGCGCAGTATTTCTGCGTCCGCCATCGCGTCGAGCCGTACATGGCGGTATACCTCGCCCTGCCAGCAGAAGCGCCGGTTCACACTGAGCAGTGCGAGGCCGGCTTCGGGGATGAGAAGAGCCTGAGTTTTGTCAGGCGTCAGGCAGTCTGGACAGACGATGACGTCATATCCCCGCTCACGGGTGCAGGAAAGGCACTCGTCAAGATATGCCTGGGCGAAGCCCAGCTCGTTGTCAAGCGCGCAGACGCGGGGACAAAGCTCGGATACGGTACTTTCCAAAAACACGCTTCCCTCGCAGCTTATCGCGCTGAGAAAACGAAGGGCGGCCTGCCCGGGGCCACGGCCGTGTTTTAGCTCCCGGCCCATGAGGGAACGCGCGCGGCGGCGCACGGCAAACTCCACATCCTCAGTCATCAGTTCCGGCACCGGCCGCAGGGAGACGCTTCCTGCGGCTGAAAGCAGGGAATAGCTTTCCGCATATTTGCCCTTGTAGCTGCGGTTGAGGGACATGATGTTTTCCAATTGCGGGCGAAGGAGCGCGGTGTTATAAAACACGCCGAGATCGAGATAAGCCCCGCTCGCGGCGGGGAAGGGAGGATCGAGCACGTGCGGAGCTGTGCCGTCGGCATAGGCTATGCCAAGCTCAGGTATATAAACGGCGTCCAGTGAATCGGGATCTCCGGAACAATGGATATATTCGACATCCAGCCCCGCGCAGTCTGCATGCGCGCCAATGCGCTTCATAAAGCTGGATTTGCCGCAGCCGGGCCCGCCCTTGATAACGTAAAGGAACGCGCCGTCCTCCGGATTTGCGAAGCCGTCATAAAGAGAATAAAAGCCCTGGGCGGAATTCGCGCCGAGAAAATAACGGGTTATTGTATTATCAGGCATAAAAACCAATCCTTTTTTAGAATTACATTACAGACTATGCGCCCAAACGGGTATTTGACAACATATGATCTGTATTGTAGGATATTGTCACAGAGGTGATTTATTTGTACGATACGATACTTTTTGACCTTGACGGAACTTTATCCGATTCAGCAGAGGGAATCATAAACTGCGTTCAGTATGCGCTGGAGGATATGGGCATAAAGGCGGAGCGCGCGGAGCTTTACTGCTTTGTCGGCCCGCCGCTTCGGGACATGTTTATGCAGAAGTTCGGTATGGATGTTGAGACGGCGAAGCGGGCGCAGTCAAAATACCGCGAGCGCTTTTCAACGGTCGGAATAAAGGAAAACCACATGTATGAGGGCATAGACGAGCTCCTGAGCGGGCTGAAAGCCGCGGGAAAGCGTCTGGCCGTTGCAACGAGCAAGCCGACTGAATTTTCGCGGGAGATCGTTGAGGACTATGGAATCATGCCATATTTTGAGCTGGTGCTCGGCAGCGAGTTTACCGGTGAGCGCCACAGCAAGGCAGAGGTCATAAGGGACGTTCTTGCAATGATGGGTGTGAGCGACATGTCCTCCGTCGTCATGGTCGGCGACCGGCATTATGACGTCGAGGGCGCGGCTGAGTGCGGCGTCGACTGCGTGGGAGTGTACTATGGTTATGCCGAACCCGGCGAGCTTGAGGTGGCGGGGGCCGTAAAAACGGTCCGGTCTGTTGAAGAGCTGAAGGCCTGTTTGCTCTCGTGACAGCTTGGGAATCCCAAATGTATCGTTCAGGCGGGGGGATGCTCTCCTGGGAAAACTCTTCGGACGCAGAGAGGCTCTCCCGGCGCGCGACGAATATGTTCGATTCTCCCGCGTAATGAGCGGTCGCATTTGATAAGCTGCTAATTCAATTGATCGTAAAACTTACCCGCGGTGATGACAATTTAGAATTGACCGGATTTGGGATTTCATTATAATAGAGAGTATAGAACATATAACATGACATGGAGGTAAAGCAATGCCTGAAATAAAGGAAATATATGCGGACGTAGTCGTGATCGGCGGAAGCGCGGCCGGTCTTCCTGCCGCTGTGAGAGCAAAGGAGGCCGGGGCTGAAAAGGTCGTCGTCCTGGACAAGACAAAGCAGCTTGGAGGGTGTGCAAGGCTTGCCGCGGGAATGTTCGCAACGGATACGGATACGCAGCGGGACATGGGTATACGCGTCAGCGCGGACGACTGTTTCCGTGAGCATATGGCGGTCCAGAACTGGCGCTGCGACGCAAAACTTGTGCGCAAATGGATGAAGGGCGGCGGCCCGATGATCCGTTGGCTGGAGGAGCACGGAGTGCACTTCAATATGGTCAACGATTTCTGGGCATACGGCAAGGGCCGCACGGTATATCATAAGGTCATGGATGAGGTTGGCGCTTCAACAGGAAATGTGACGGTTTCACAGATGGCGAGATGCTGCGATGAGCTTGGCATCGACGTATACCGTAAGACCCGTGCAAACCATCTTCTGCTTGATGAAAACGGCGCGATATGCGGCGTCATGGCATATAATGTAGACAATGAGGAAGAGGTCTATAAGTTCGTTACGAAGTGCGTTGTCCTGGGTACAGGTTCCGTTGGCGCAAACAAGGAGCTTATTGCCCGTTTTATGCCCGGCGAGGACCACACCAATACCAAGGTCATGTCTGCTCTGCCGCACAGCACGGGCGACGGCCTTATCATGGCGGAGGAGATAGGCGCCGCGTCCACGCCGGCTGGATGCCTGCGTATGGGGCCGCACAATCATCCGAATAACATCCGTGTCGGCCTGCTCATCCGCCGTCCGGAACCAATGACCGTCAATAAGCTCGGCGAGCGTTTCACGGACGAGAGCCTGTACTCACGCAATGTGTTCAGCTGGTTCGCCGGAGAGAGCCTTGATGTACAGCCGGAGAAGGTCTGCTATGTCATCTACTCGAAAAAGACGCTCGATACGATGATCGCCGCGGCAAAGAACTATTATGGACTGGAGGAAGATCAGGGCCGCATCAAGGGCGGAGCCGATATGCTCCAGGACTTCGGCGGTGAAAAGGGCGTTGAGCTGGAAAAGGTCGGTCCGACCGCGTGGTGGGGCCGCGTTATGAAGGACGTCGAGTCCGAGGTCGAAAAGGGCCGCTGCAAGAAGTCGGATACTATCCGCGGGCTTGCGGAGTTTATCGGCTGCGACCCTGACGTGCTGGAGGAAACTGTAAAGCGCTATAATTATTTCTGCGAGCGCGGCTTTGACGACGATTTTCTCAAGGACAGGGAGTATCTCTATCCGCTGTATGAGTCTGAGGGTCCCTTCTACTGCTTTATCGCGCATCAGGGCATAGACACGATCATCGGCGGCATAAAGGTCGACCACAATCTGCGAGTTTTGGACAAGACCAGCCACCCGATCCCCGGCCTGTTTGCAGCGGGCGTCTGTGTCGGCGGCTGGGTCAATACGGGCTATACCTTCTCCGGAGCATGCCTCGGTTTCTCCGTCTGGAGTGGTTTTGAGGTCGGAAAGAACGCCGGCGAATATGCGGTATCCGTAAAATAAATAATATACTTATACGCAAAAAACGCGGGAGCCCGGTGCCCCTGCGTTTTTTTGCGTACTAGACCGAGAGTGAAGGATACCTGTCCTTGTCTTTGACACCGAACACCGATACGCTCTTGCCCTCGGCGTGATTGCCGCGCAGGGTCGGCTCTG
>CAZIHY010000030.1:0-2275 GCA_964539115.1 uncultured Oscillospiraceae bacterium | reverse complement strand
CCGAACACCGATACGCTCTTGCCCTCGGCGTGATTGCCGCGCAGGGTCGGCTCTGCCATTGCCAGGCCGCGAGTTATGCTGTCGAAGCCGAACCGCTCGCGTATCGCGTCTGTTGCGGCGTCCAGACGGCGCTGGGTCTCGCGTTTTTCGTAGTCCGAAAACAGGCTCAGCTGCTCCGGCTCATCCGCGGGGCAGAGCCCGGACAGGCGCACGCCGACGCCGCGCGCAGGGGAGCCGTCCCACAGCTCGAAGCAGAGCTTTTTCGCAATGGTGAATATCTCGCTTGTGACGTCTGTTGTGCGCTCAAGCGTTGCCTGGCGGCTGTTCCAGCCGAGCGTTTTGGCGTTCCTTATCGAGATCTCGACTACACGCCCGCGCAGCATATTCTTGCGCAGCCGCATTCCGACGCGCTCGCACAGAGCCATAAGCTCCGTTTTGAGATCCCATTCGCTCTCGAGGTCGCGCGGCGCCGTTGTGCTGTTGCCGATGGATTTGACGGGCTCCTCCGCGTCCACATGGCGCACAGGCGAGGCGTCCAGCCCGTTTGCGTAGCCGTACAGAGTATATCCGTTTTTTCCAAGCCACGAGTGCAGCAGCTCGGGGCTTGTTTTTGCAAGCTCGCCTATCGTCGTTATGCCGACGGCGCGCAGCTTTCGCGTTGTTGCGCGCCCGACATAAAGCAGATCCTCGACGGGCAGCGGCCAGACGATACTGTGAAAATTGTTCCGGTCTATGACAGTAACGGCGTCCGGTTTTTTATAGTCTGAGCCGAGCTTTGCAAACGCCTTGTTCCACGACACGCCTACGCTGACGGTAAGTCCCGTCTCTGCCCGGATACGTCGGCGCAGCTCGTCGGCGGCAAGTCTGCCGCCGTCCGTTTCCCCGCAGTTAGTTAGGTCGAGCCAGCTCTCATCTATGCCGAAGCTCTCCTGTATGTCCGTGTATTGGCTGTAAATGCGGCGAACTTGCCGTGTGACGCTGACGTAAAGGTCCATACGCGGGGCAACAAAGGTGAGTTCGGGACAGACCCTCTTGGCCTGCCACAGGGCCATGCCGGTCTTGACTCCCGCACGTTTTGCAAGCTCCTCCTTTGCAAGAACTATCCCATGGCGTGATGCCGGATCCCCTGCGACAGCCATGGGCCGGCCGCGCAGCTCCGGCCTGTACAGCAGCTCAATATTTGCAAAGCAGGCGTTTATATCCGAATGAAGTATAATTCTGTCCATAACTATCTCCCCAAAAGATACTATAATGATTATAAATCTCTTTATCAGATAAGTAAAGAGGTAAATTTCTCTTTTTTAGATACAAAGCTAAAGAAAATCTTGCAATTGGGGAAAACAGAATATATACTGATAAAAAAGAGTAAAAAAGGGGAATTTGACATATGAGCAAGACGTTAGGCGCAATCATAACTAATCTCAGGCGTGAAAAGGGCATTTCGCAAAAGGAGCTTGCACGGCGGCTGCGCAAGCGCGGGATGGAGATAACCAATCAGGGAATATCCAAATGGGAGAATGGCGCAACCCAGCCGAATGCCAGCCAGTTCCTCGTTCTCTGCGACGAGCTCGGCGTTCAGGACATTTCGGCGGTGTTCCTGGGCACGCAGGAAAACGGTCCGCTGGTCGGTCTGAACAGTGAGGGGCGCAAGAAGGTCAACGAATATGCCGACGTTCTGCGCGCTTCCGGAATGTTTGCCCTCACCGCCGACGTGACTCCGATCGGACGCCTGCGCACGCTCCCGCTTTACAGTATTGCCGTCTCTGCCGGAACGGGCCAGTTTCTCGACAGCAGCGACTATGAGCTTGTTGAGGTCGGCAGCGACGTTCCGATGACCGCGAATTTCGGTGTGCGGATCGCGGGGGACAGCATGGAGCCCGACTATCAGGACGGTCAGGTCGTCTGGGTGCATCAGCAGCAGACTCTTCAGCACGGAGAGATAGGCGTTTTTCTCTATGATGACAACGCTTATATGAAGCGCCTGCGTGACCGTGTCGGCGGCGTAAGGCTGCAGTCCATCAATATGAACTACCCCGATATCGTTATATCCGATCCCTCGCTTTTCCGCATACTTGGAAAGGTCGTAGGCTGACAGAAAATAAAAAAACTGCCGCCGCCGTTGACTGTAAAACGGCGGCGGTGCGTGTTTTGTGATTTTTGATTGAGCTTTTGGGGCTGGTTTTCCTTTATTTTAAGCTGCTGTCGGATCAAAAGTATCAGAGATCGAACTGAAAAAGGAAACAGACAGGGAAAGCGCTCCTGCGAGGCCCGGTAC
>CAZIHY010000029.1:0-23245 GCA_964539115.1 uncultured Oscillospiraceae bacterium | reverse complement strand
TAAAATAGAAACAGATTAAATAATAAAGAAAATCAGGTACGAGCAAGAAAAGTACCTCTGCGAAGCAAAACCAGCTTGGTAAAGCAAAAGAAAAAATGAAGAGCTACAAGTAAGAAGAGTGCCTCTCCGAAGGGAAAACCAGTTTCAAAAAAAGGAACTGACTAAAAAAGAAAAAACAACCTACCGATATATAATATCAAAAATACTCCCGATATTGAACTCTGAGAGATACTTTTCCTCCATGGGGATCCATTTTGCAACGAAGTTTTTAAACGAATCAGCGCTCTCGCGCCGGCGCAGGCGTGCAAGCTGGGTCCCTCTGTCAATATCGCAGAATATGCGGAGGCCATACAGAGGCTGAAGCTCCGGATGCAGCGAATACGCGCCCTCGACAATAACGACGTCCGCGCGCGGGATAGCCTGCCTGCCGCTTATAACGCCGCGGGAGCAGTCGAAAACGCCGTAGCTGAAGGCCTCCCCGCGCGAAAGCGGGGCATAGGCCTCAGCCATAAAGCGTTCAAGATCGAAATTCCCGCCGGGCTGCGCAAGGCGCTCCGGCGTTCGCTTTTCAAAAGGCAGGAAAAAATCGTCCATGTGCACGACGGGCGCGCCCAGTGCGTTGGACAGCGACTGCGCAAGCGTCGTTTTGCCGGCGGCGCAGCGGCCGTCTATCGCCGCGACAAGCGGCTTTTCGGCGGAGCTTATCAGGCGGAGTATGTTCTCAGCGGACATTTTGTATCAGTTTTGCCCTTTGCAGCGCCATAACGAGCAGCGGGATCAGGATGAGCTGTATGATGATGCCGGGAATGGCGTTCAAAAAGCCGCTGGCAAGGAACACGGCGGGGCTGAAGCTGACGCTGGTCACGATAAGCGCCAACACCGTCATGACCAGGCCCCATACGGCGCGGCCGAGCAGCATCGCGAGCACGAGGCTGACCCAGATATAGCCGGTTTTGCGGGGCAGAAGCTTGTAGAAAAGTCCCGAGAACGCACCGTAGGCGGCCAGCTCAAAGGCCATTGCGACAGCGGTTGGGAACAGCGGCGGCATACCGAGTGTGACGGAGCGCAGAAGCGGCGCGATGAAGCCGACGGCGAGTCCCCAGGGCCAGCCGCAGACAAAGCCGCAGAGCAGAACGGGAAGATGCATCGGCAGCAGGCTGGAACCGATCTGCTGGAGATGGCCCGTAAGCATAGGGAGAATGAAGCAGAGTGCGAGCATAAGTGCGGAAATAACGAGTTTTCTGACAGATTTCATGGTTTTCATAGCATTCACTCCTCAAAAAAGCTGAAAATAAAAAATCCACGCGGGCAGTCTGCCCCCGTGTATATACGGAAGCCGATACCTGCGTGGCATCATTGGTGCGGTTGGTAAAAAGAGGCGGTGTGCCGGCTTGTGCCGGCGGTTAAAAGTATTATAGCGCCGGAAATGCGGTTTGTCAAACTCACCGTATCAATCCGCGTATGTAGTCCACCGCCTCGGCTACAATGCGTGAGACGGAGAGGTCAGCGACGCCGACAATGTGATTTTTGCAGCGGTTGACGGGAAGCAGGACCTTTTCCGCCCCGCTCTGACCGACGGCCAGCGCCATGCGGGGCGTGACCTCCCCGAGCAGGGAGTCTGCTATCACGATCCCGATCGGGCCGACGATAATATCCGCATCGCGGCAGTTGACGACGACCGGGTTCTCGCCCGTCGCGCTGTAATCTGCGCCCGCCTTGTTCATGACGCTGGCGGCTATGCTGTTCGTGCCGATGGCGCAGATCTCCACATCCGGTATCCCCGCCCCCGTTATTGCCGAGCGCAGTTTTTCGACCAGGGTCTTGCCCAGCTTTCCGCCCTGTCCGTCTATGACGACTATCTTCATGTCTATTCTCCTTCTTCCAGCCCGAGGCCAAACACCTCGGTGTATTTCATATGGCCGTCTATACGTTCGGAGCTCATGAGCGACAAGCGCCTTACCGTCATCGTACACGGCGGCAGGCTCAGACTGACGCCGTCCGCGGGTCGGAGCCGCCGTGCGAGCGTGATGTGTGCCCTGAACGGTTTTTTGTCTGGTTCAAAGCCTGCGTTCGCGAGTTCCGCGCGCAGGGAGTTCGCCAGGTCCTCCAGCTGTGGACAGGGAGCGAGTCCCGCCCACCAGATGTCGCCGAAGCGCCCCGCCCCGTCGAGACTGATCTCGAACGGATGGCAGGCGCATTTTTCAATTATGCGCGATATGTCCGCCGCACGGCTGCTCTCGCCGAGAAAAGCGAGCGTCAGATGCAGGTTCTCCTCCCGCGTGAAGCTGCCGCCGCGCGACTGTGCGCGCAGGGAGGAAACGCCCGCCATCAGCGCGCGTTTCATGCTCCGCGTGAGGTTAATTGCGATGAAAAGCCGCATAACAGCCTCCTTTTTATATCCAGCAAAGCCAATTATATCATCTCCTGCGCAGAAAATAAACTATTGGCATAAAAGCTTTCGCGTTATATACTGTTTATTAGGCCCAGTGAACAGGAGGTCCGAAATGAAAAGATATTTGAGCATGATCCTTTGCCTATCTCTGCTGCTGTCGGTGTTCTGTGGCTGTGCGGGACTGCTGTTTGGCGGCGCGGAGGAGGAAAACGCCGGCACGCTTGCCTCCCGTCTGCGCGACGGGATGGACGCCCTGGGCGGCGCGGACGGGGACGGCGAGCAGTTCTCGCTATCGGAGGCTTTCCGCCAGCGCCTGCCCCAGGAAGCGGCTTCCTCTCCCGACATCGAACCCACGACCGACGGCATAAAGGAATTTCTGCCCTTCGGCAGAGCGGACGAGGAGGATATAACGCCGATCGTTTCCGGCAAGTTCTTCGGCGACACATGGCACGACGACATCGCCTTTGAGGATATGGAGTATCCCTATTATCAGGCGAAAGATTTTAAGCCCTATGCCGAGGCGATAGAGAAAATCGCAGAAAACGGCGGCACAGTGGATGAGCTCAATGATGCGGACAACGCCGCGCTCACGGAGCTTTATTATATCTATACACTGTCGAACATCGCAGACATCAAGTACAGCGCCGACCCGAACGATTCCGAGGCCGCGACCGAGTCGATGCGCATAATCGCCGTGTATAACGACGCCTATGACCAGTATTGGAGCGCGATGCGCGCTGTGGCAAAGTCCAACAGCGCGGAGCTTCTTAAGGAGATATACTATGATTGGCAGATTGGCTGGTTTGAGACATATGAGTCCGACACGGACGACGGGACCAGCATGTACAACCGTGAAAGCGAAATAGTCCAGGAGTATTACAGGCTGATATCCGTGCAGGACCCGGATTACGACGAGATCGCGGAACTGTATGTGGAGCTGGTCGGCCTACGCAACGAGCTTGCGCAGTACGCGGGCTATGACAGTTATGCCGATTATACCTATCAGAATTATTATATCCGCAGCTACTCTCCGGAGGACAGCGGGCAGCTCTGGGAGATCGTGAAGGAATATTTCGTTCCGGTCATGCAGAAATATGCCTATGAAGTGAGTCTCGAGAGCTACGATCTGTATTTCTCCGACGAGATCGACTGTTCGCCCGAGCGCATACTCGACAGTATGGCGTATTGCCTGCCGCGCATGTCCGAGGAACTGGGCTATGCTTTCAACTATATGGTTGATTACGGACTTTATGACATTGAGTATTCAGAAAAGAAGATGAATTCGGGCTATACGATAGACCTTTATTATTATAATGAGCCGTTTATCTTCAACTGCCCCTATGACAGCTATTATGACTATACGGATATGTTCCATGAGTTCGGGCATTTCGTCAATGCTTTTTACACAGAAAACGACCTCATGTTCGGCGCGGAGGACAACGACCTTGCGGAGCTGCAGTCGCAGGGGCTGGAGGTCATGTTCACGCATTTCTACACCGAGATCTTCGGCGAGGGCTGCGGCGAAATCGTGCTGCGCGACGAGCTGATGAACCTTATCTACAGCATAATCGACGGCGCGCTTTACGATGAGTTCCAGCAGCGCGTATATGCTGAGCCGGAACTCACCGTTGATAAGGTGTATGAAATATACGGCGAGGTCTACGACAGCTATGGCTATTCGCGCTACGACGGATTTGACACGGAGTGGATGGAAATATCGCATAACTTTGACCATCCGTTTTATTACATAAGCTATTCTATCTCCGCCGTGAGCGCATTGGAGCTGTTTGTGCTCTCACAGGAGGACTACGCCGCGGCGCTGGAGAAGTATCTGCAGACGGCGGCGCTGGATCTGGAGCTTTATTATTTCACTGACGCGCTCGAAGAGGTTGGACTGGGAGACGTGTTCGACCCCGCCGCCGGCGAGGAGATCGCAATGGGAATGATGAAGTTTTTTGGATAAAAAATATGTCTTTATATGATATAAACCTAATCCCTTTGTTGACATCTCCACCTGCCTCGGGTAAAATTGGTTTTAACCAAAAAATTGAAAGGGGTCGCTGATTTATGACCGGTCTGCCCAAGAGCACGGTAACTGTCAACGAGGAAGAATTTGCCCTTGCCTCCCGTTTTGCAAATTCAGTTTACTGGGAGGAGAATTTCGACGAACTGTTTGCCGAAAATGTAGTTCTCGATATGCCCTTTGCCCCGCCGGGAATGTGGCAGCATCTGTCCCCCGCGGAGGTCAAAAAACACTTTGAATGGCTGCGGCGTACGGTCAAAAACTGGGACTGGGACGCTCCGGCGAAGGTCTTTGCGACCGACCGTGAGCACATATACTGGGTCTTTCGTGACGGCGGCGGGGATACCCACTGGGCGGGAAGGGATGGCAAGTTCCACAGCCGCATGCCCGCGCTGCTGCGCATAGAAAACGGCAAAATCATTTATATAAAGGAACATTTCGACATGGCGGCGTTCTATGACGCGATCGGGGTGGAGCTGCCCCGTTTCAAATATGACGCGCCGGACCCCGCAGGCTTTGAGCCGCGTCCCGCCGCGCCTGTCATCGACCACACGCCGGAGAGCATGGCCCGCCAGGTCGAGGCGACGCTCAACTTCTTTATAAACCCCAGCTATTGGGACCCCGAGGTCAACTGTGTTCTCGCGGACGATTTCGTCCATGAGCTCGTGGACGCGCCCGCCGACATGCCCAGGGTCTACCGCGGCACGGAGTACGACTCCATCAACGCGTGGCTGGGCACGCATATGGGCGAGTGCGAGCTGTTTGACCTGCAGTTCTACCACACTCAGGACGAGCATGTCTACATAGCCGAGTTCACCTGCTCCGTCCCCGTGACCTGGGGCGGCTGTGACGGCGGGCACTATTCAAACCGCGAAATTTCATACATCGAGCTCAACGACGCCGGACTTTGCTCCAGACTGGATGAGTATTTCCACACGATGAGCAAGTTCAACTCCATCGGAGTGAGTGTTCCGTCATTTCCATATCTGTTTTGAAAGGATCAGGCTGTGCTGTATAAAACATTAAGCGAAGCGTATAAAAAATTGCGTCTTTTCCAGTATCGCAGCCTCTTTACGAGGATCAAGGAAAAGGCTGGCAGCCTCAGCGCGACAGAGGCCTATGCCGTCGACGTCATCTATATTCTCGACGGCCCAACGATAAAGCAGTTTTCAGATTTTATCGGCATCTCCCAGCCCAATGCCAGCTACAAGGTAAGCAGTCTTATCTCCAAGGGCTATATCACAAAGGAGATATCCGAGGACGACCGAAGGGAATTCCACCTGCATGTGACAGACAAGTTCTTCAGCTATTACGGCACGGGCGAGGGCTATCTCGAACCTGCCGTCAGACTGCTGGAACAGAAGCACAGCCCCGAGGAGGTAGAACTCTTCTGCAATATGCTCCACGAGCTGGCAGACGGCCTCTCGGAGCAGGAGTAAAAGCGCAAAAAACACCCCTGACGCATTTTGCATAGCGCGTCAGGGGTGCTTTTTGCTTTTCCGCCGGGGAACAGTCAGATCGTTACCTCCCCGGCCAGATTCGTGTCAAATATCCTGCGTATTTCGGCCGGATCTTCGGTCTGGCCGAGCGCCCACATCATCTTCGTGACCAGCGCCTCGCTCGTCATATCCCGTCCCGGGATGACGCCGCAGTCCAGCAGGCGGCGTCCGACCTCGTAGATCGAAAAATCGCTCGTCTCATACAGGCACTGGCTGCACGCGGCGACGCAGACGCCGTTTTCGGTCAGCTCACGCAGCCGGGACAGAAGGTTGCGGCGCATAAAGTGCAGTCCGCCGGCGCCGAAGGTCTCCAGCACCAGCCCGCGCGTGCCGTGCTCTGTCAGCCTGGTGAAGATCTCGGGGTCCGTGCCCGGGATGAGCTTGAGCAGGAAGACGTCGGTCGAAAGCCGGTCGAGAAGCTCCGGAGAGCCCGAAACGGGGGGCGTCAGCGTGTCGGGCAGGATGTGGAAGCCGTCCGCGTCCACCACCGCGAGCGGAGAGGCGTTGACGCTGTCAAAGGCGTCAAAACCCAGCGTGCGCACCTTGACGGCGCGGCAGCCGCGGATCACGCGGTGATCGAAAGCGACGCCCACGCCGCGCAGGCCGCTTGCGGCCGCGGCAAAGGCTGTTGCCAGATTGCCCGGCGCGTCGGAAAGAAGCCTGTCCACGGGCATCTGCGAGCCGGTCAGAATGACCGGCTTTTCGATGTTCCGCAGCATATAGCTCAGCATCGAGGCGGTATAAGCCATTGTGTCCGTGCCGTGGGTTATGACTACGCCGTCATATTCCGGGAGCACGCGGAAAGCGGCCCTCGCGATAGCCTGCCATTCCTCCGGCTGAATGTTAGAGCTGTCCAGATTCAGAAGGTCCAGCGTTGTTATGTCAAAATTGCGCCTGAGAGCGGGCACTGCCTCCAGCAGCGCCTCGCCGGGAAGCTGTGGGCGAAGGCCCTCATCGTCCCCGCCGGAGGCGATCGTGCCGCCGGTCGTCAGCAAAAGTATCTTTTTCATGGTCCGACCAGTCCTTTTCTCTGTTTCTTTTCTATTATTTTACCGCCGGGGCCGGCGCATACATTTTGTTTTCGTTCTGGTGCTGACCCAAATAGAAAGATGATCAGATAAGGTCCATTGCTGCGTTGAAGCCCTCATAAACCGCTTCCTCGACCGTGCGTGCGCGCCTGCAGTCTCCGGCCAGGACGAAATTTGAGCATTCGCCGCTCATGGACTCTGCCAGCTCGGTCTTTGACCTCATGCCGGCGGCGTAGAGCACGGTGTCGGCCTCGATGAACTTCTCTCCATCGGGTGTTTCGATATAAACTCCCTCCGGGGTTATGCGCGTGCACTTTGCGTTTACCGTGGAGGCGACCTTGCCCTCCATCTTCATTTTGAGCGCGATGCGGTGGCTGAGAAAGGCCTCCTGCGCGAGCACCGGACGCATCTCGACAACGTGGACGTCCTTGCCGCATTCGGCCAGGTGCAGCGCCTCCTCGCAGCCGGCGGGGCCTCCGCCGATCATAACGATCTTACGGCCCAGCTCCTCCGGGTTGGAATATGCAAACAGCGCATGATGCGCGTTCTCAATGCCCTCGATCGGGGGAACAAGAGCCTCCGAGCCGACGCAGCAGATGACGGCGTCGGGATCCATCCCGGCTATGTAGGCGGAGTCCACCTCCGTATTAAGGCGCACGTCGACGCCGCGGCGGTAAACTCGGGTTATAAGGCTGTCGCGGAAGCGGCGGAGGTCGCCCTTGTGCAGGTCGTGGTCGGCAAACCACAGAAGCCCGCCGAGCTTGTCCTCCTTCTCACAGAGGCGCACCTCGTGCCCGCGCTCCGCCGCCGTTATCGCGGCATAGAGCCCCGCGGGACCTCCGCCAACGACAAGAACGCGGTATTTTCTCTGCGGCGCAGGCGCGTTTGCGAGAAGCTGAGTCCGGTTATTGCGCGGATTCACGGTGCACGCGATCTGCTGGCGTCCCGGAATGTTGCGTTCCTCGGGGTTCGATGGCATCGGGTTAAAGCAGGAGCAGCGCAGGCATGGGCTGATCTCGTCCTCAAGGCCCATCATGGCCTTGTAGGGCAGATAGGGATCCGCGATCTGCTGGCGCCCGCAGGCGACAAAGTCGCACTTGCCTTCGGCTATTGCCCTCTCCATGTCCGCGGGATCATTGAAGCCGCCGACGGACACGACGGGGATGTTGACGTGCTTTTTGATCTCCGCCGCGAGATCAACGTTGCAGCCGTGCGGCTCGAACATCGACGAGAAGGATTTCGACTCGATATGGCTGTGGTAAAGTCCGCTGGTTACGTGGATGAGGTCCACCTTGTCCTGTATAAGCTGCGCAAAGCGCGAAGTGTCCTGAAGGGTAAGCCCTCCGGGCGTGCGCTCGTCGCCGGAGATGCGGTATTCGATGAGGAAATCGTCGCCTACGGCCGCGCGTATGCGGTCGAGCACCATGATGGGGAAGCGGGCCCGGTTCTCAAGGCTTCCTCCGTATTTGTCCGTGCGGTGGTTCGACAGCGGAGAGAGGAACTGTGCAAGCAGCCAGCCGTGGCCTCCGTGGAGCATCACCATGTCAAAGCCCATGCGCTTTGCGCTCAAGCAGGCGCGGGCAAAATTGTCCGCGACATGGTCCATCATTGCCTCGTCCATCTCCTCTACGACGACGCCGTCCTCGCGGACATATCCGCTCGGGCCGATGGGATTCTTGCCGTCGAGCGTAAGGGGATGATTGACGTTTCCGATGTGGTTGAACTGGACGGAGGCGACCGCGCCGTGGGACTTTATGGCGTTGGTCATCGCCCGCCCGCGCATCATACCGTCCATGGACGGGGCGAAAAGGTTGATGGGATTTATGCCGCGGCCGGCATATTCAAAGTCGATGTAGTGCTCCGTCAGCGTGACCTGCGCGAAGCCGCCGCGGGCGCGGTTTTCATACTCCATGATCGCCTCATCGGAAAAGGTATCGCCGCTCGAGAGGTTCGTAACGGTGACGGGAGAGGCCAGGATGCGGTTTTTAAAAGTGATATTTTTGATGGTGAGAGGGGAGAAAAGATGCGGATATTTACATTTCATGTTCTGCGTCCTCCAATCATGGGCCGGGCCGCAGTATAAACAGCCCGAAGTCCATGTTATGTATTTTATTCTATTTTACAGGATCGGGATGGATTGTCAAGCTATGCGCCTTTCAAGCTGAGCGTTGCGGTTGACAAATGCACCCGGAAAGCAATATAATATTTAATATACAAATTATTCAAACGGCTGACTGTATCTGGCAAGTGTTCCCGGCCGGGACAAAGCCAACAGCAGAAAGAAGGAGGTCACAATATGGAAACTTTGGATGCTATATTAACAAGACACAGCGTACGTACGTATACTGACGAGCCGATAACCGACGAACAGGTCGATATGCTGCTTAAATGCGCGATGAGCGGGCCGAGCTGCACCAATGCGAAGGACTGGAGTTTCATCGTAGTGCGCGACCAGGATACCCTGATCAAGATGGCGGATGCGAACGGCCCTCCGGCAAACCCGCTCCGGCATTGCCCTCTCGCTATACTGATCTGCGGCGACCTTGAGCGAGCCTTTCCGCCCGCTCCTGATTACTGGGTGATCGACGGCGCTATCGCGGGACAGAACATCTGCCTTGCGGCGCATGCGATGGGGCTCGGCGCGGTCTGGCTCGGCACATGGCCGCAGATGGAGCGTGTCCACGGCCAGCGCAAGCTGTTTGACCTTCCTTACAGCGTAATGCCCCATTCGATAATCGCGCTTGGCCACCCCGCGGCGGAGGGAGCCGGCGGCCCGCCGCGCCCGTCTAAGACCGACGACCCCGCGAGCCATATACATTATGAGAAATGGTAACGGCTCCGGAGAAATAGATATCTAAGAAAAATATTCTCCAGAGCACGTGCTCTGGGAATATTTTTTATTGGAACGCCGTAACAGACATAAATTCCCATAAATTGCGGCCATATTTATTTTGTATATGATATCGTTTATAACGGATAGATCGACATTCATTTATTTACGGGAAAGGATTTAATACCATGACGTTGATGCAGCTGAGATGCTTTGTTGCGCTGGCAGAGGAGCTGAACTTTACGAGGGTAGCCGAACGCCTTTATGTGTCGCAGACCTCGATAACTTACCAGATAAAGCAGCTCGAGCGGGAACTGGGGGTCGAGCTGTTCGAGCGTTCTACAAAATCGGTCAGTATAACCGGCGCGGGTAAGCTGATCTACAGGGACATGAAGCTGGCTATCGACCTTGTCAACCGCGCGGAGAATCTGCTTAAGCAGTCGCCGGGAAGGCCGGTATTCACAATAGGTTATTCGCTTCTTTGCAGCGGCCCGTTGTTTCACCGGGTTGTCGGCAAGATTTCGGAAAAGCATCCGGAGATGGACTTCCTGCTTGAACATGTCGAGCCCGAGGATGATATACACACGCGTCTGCTGGCAAAGAGCCTGGACGCCGTGCTGTTTATCGACCCGTTCAATGCGATGTATGACGATTTGAGATATTATGACCTTGGCGATACCTGTTCCGCGGTATTTGTTTCGAAAAACCACCGGCTTGCCGATTGGCCGGACTTCGTTGGGGAAAAGGAGATCGCGGGGGAGAAAGTTATAACGTTTGAGCAGGTCGAGTCAAGACATCAGGTGATGGGCGGCGAGCCGGAAAGTTGCCGCAAGATCATAGCCAGGGATATTTCGGCGGCCATGGAGATGGTGGCTGCAAATCTTGGTGTTGCCATGTTCCCGTCCACCTGCTTCACAGGGCCGTGTGGAGTCAGCGTACTGCCCTCTTTCCCGCCGCCGGACGCGGACGGGATGAGCTCAAAACAGGCGCTTGTATGCCGGGCCGACGACGAATCGCCGGTCATACGGGAACTCGCAAAACTTTTGCGCTCGACGGCCGAGAGTGAAACTCCTGAGCTCTGCGCATGGCTTGACTGAATAAGATCATAAGAAAAGGCAAGGTATGACCACAGTCGTACCTTGCCTTTTTTATTATTGACCTGTTAAACAAAAATCGCCCCTCTCCGCCATGCTTCATGCGGCAGATATTATTTAATTTTTTTATAAATAAGGAAGTAATTTGAATTTCTCATTAGTACAGCGCTGTGGTAAAATTTTTACAAAGTCAATAGATTTTTTGACAAAAAACAGGGAAAAACGCACAAATATTTTATCACAGGAAGGAGATACAACGAAAATGAAGAAAACATTGTCCCTTGTTCTTGCACTCTGCCTGATGCTGGCGCTGCTGGCGGCCTGCGGCGGCGGAAGCGATACCCCTGCGGCGGATTCTCCGGCGTCTAATGCGCCCGCAGCGGACTCTCCTGCATCCGACGATACGCCGTCCGGCGAGGCAAAGACCGTCATCTATGGCACTACGGACGCCTACGGCAACGGGTTTAACCCCCTGAGCTCCGTTGAGGCCAACTCTCACATAGGAAGGCTCATTTATGACTACCTTATAGAGCTTGATCCCGTAACCTGCACCCACAGCTCCAGAATCTGCGAGGAGTATTACTGGGAAGAGGACGGCGTTACATATTTCTTCAAGCTGAAGGAGGGCATAACTTATTCTGACGGCTCCGCCATGACCGGCGAGGACGTCATAAGCTCCCTCAAGCTCATGCAGTCGGCCGGCAACAGCCACTCCGCCAACTTCAGCGTCATCCTCACCGACGAGTGCTATGTAGATGACGATGGGCTTGGCGTCCACCTCGTTTTCGAGTCTCCTTATGGCCCCGCCGACAGCCTTCTCATAAATCTGCCCATCCTTGACAAGGACTTCTGCGACGCCCATCCCGACGGGGATGAGGAGTGGTGGAACAATCCCGTAGGCTCCGGCCCGTATGTCCTGAAGGATTATCAGGTTGATTCCTACTTCACCGTTTCCAAGCGCGGAGACTATTGGGGCGAGGATATCTATGAGGCCGATGAGATCACCATGCGTTACTACTCCGACGGCAACACGATGTTCATCGATTTCCAGAACAGCGTTATCGACATCGCCCTCATGCTTGACGCCGACCAGGTCGCGCAGCTCGAGGCCGATCCCTCCATGGGCACCGTCGTGACACAGAGCGCGTCCGACGTCCCTGTTGTCTGCCTGAACGAGACCAGCGCAGTCCTGCAGGACCCCGCAGTCCGCGAGGCTATCTGCTATGGTGTTGACTGGGCCGCCGTCGCGGATATCGCCTGGGGCGAGCTGGCCATCCCCGCGACTTCCCACTTTGGTATGAACTACTCCTGCTATGTTGAGCACGAGGGATATGGCTACGACAAGGAGCGCGCCGCGCAGGCGCTTGCCGACGCCGGCTATAAGGATGGAGACATAGTCCTGAAGTTCCTTGTTATGGGACAGGTCACACAGCAGCGCGTCTCTGAGGCTGTTCAGGGCTATCTGGGGGATATCGGAATCACCGTCAATGTAGAGTCCTATGACAACTCCACCGTCCTCGGCATGTACATGCAGGGCGACACCGAGCTGAGCATGTTCTCCCTGACCGGCCTGGGCGCCACCCTTGAGCCCTGGAACTCTCTGGCTGTCTACTCCGCTACCGGCCCCTTCCCCTGCCAGACAGTCAGCGATCCGGATTACAATGAGCTGCTCAACAGCGGACTGGTTTCCAACGACGCGGCCGAGCGCGACCGCATCTATCAGCAGGTCGATGACTGGCTCTATGATAACTATTGGGTCATCCCCGTCTGCGAGCGTCTGGAGGGCTACTGCTACAACGCCAAGATCGCAAGCCTCGATCTGCCCTCCGTCCAGGGCGTCGCGCTCTTCGGCGTACACTTTGCGTAAGCCTCTGTTTAAACAACATTTTACTGACAACCCCATGATAAAGCGGCCCGGTTGCGTGCCGGGCCGTTTTTTGAAACAGAAGTGAGGTTATATAATGTTTAAATTCGTGTTAAAGCGTCTGCTTTGGATGATACCGACCATCCTGGGCGTTGTGCTTATCATCTTCTGTATACTCGAACTGATGCCGGGCGACCCTGCGCTCAACGCGCTCGGTACCAACTTCACTGAGGAGACATATCAGCAGAAGCGCGAGGAGATGGGGCTCAACGACCCGTTTCTTGTACGGTATGCGGAGTATGTTTTCGACTTTTTCACAAAGTTCGACCTCGGAAACTCGTACACCAATCTGCGCCCTGTCGGAACGCAGATAAAAGAGCGCCTGCCGACCACCATAAAGCTCGGTCTTTACAGCAGCCTTATAACCCTGTTCGTGGGAATTTTTGTAGGAATCATTTCCGCCGTCAAGCAATATTCGGTCATTGACTATGTGTCTACCGTGCTTGCGACATTCTTCGCGTCGGTCCCCGGCTTTTGGCTGGCGCTGATGGGAATAGTCCTGTTTTCGCAGAAGCTGAAGATACTTCCGGCCTCCGGCCTGGACACGTGGAAGCACTGGATAATGCCGGTCGTCTGTCTGGGCATAACGCCTATTTCCCTGGTCGTGCGCCTGACGCGCTCAAGCATGCTGGACGTCATCCGCCAGGACTATGTCCGCACTGCGCGGGCAAAGGGCGTCGCCGAGCGCAACGTTATCTATAAACACGCCCTGCGCAATGCGCTCATTCCCGTCATAACCGTGGTCGGCGGCCAGTTCGGCACTATATTCGGAGGGTCGGCCATCATCGAGACGATTTTTTCGATACCGGGCATGGGTATGATGATGCTCAGCGGCATAAACGGGCGCGACTATCCCGTCATCGCGGGCACAGTGCTCGTTCTGTCCCTGTCGGTATGTATCATCAACCTTTTGGTGGATATAGCCTATGGCTTTGCGGACCCGCGCATAAAGGCCCAGTATGTGAGCGTAAAGAAGGATAAAAAGAAAAAACCGGCGGAAGTCAAAGCAGAGGAGGCGACATGATGGGAAGCATAACAAAAGAACGGACCTCTAAGGCTGCGCCCGAAGAGAACATGAAAAAGCGCGGCCAGCTGCGCGATATATGGAAGCGTTTCCGTAAAAGCAAGCTGGCTATGTTCGGACTCTTTCTCGTGCTCATAATCATCTTCTCGGCGGTGTTCGCAAACTTCATAGCGCCGTATGACCCCGCGGAGCAGAGCTATGCCGACCGGCTTCAGTACCCGAGCCTCAAGCACCTGATGGGGACGGACAACTACGGACGCGACCTGTTCTCCCGCCTGCTCTACGGCGGACGCATCTCGCTTCTCGTCTCGCTGATGAGTCTTGCCATATCGCTCGGGCTCGGCGGCCTGTTCGGCTGCCTCGCGGGCTTCTTCGGCGGCGTTGTCGACACTATTATAATGCGTATCATGGACCTTTTGATGGCCATACCGGGCATGCTCATGTCAGTTGCGGTCGCGGCCATGCTGGGTACGAGCATGTTCGACACTGCTATGGCCGTCGCTATCGGCGGCATCGCGCCGGGCTCGCGAATGATACGCGCCGTTATCATGACGATACGCGACCAGGAATATGTCGAGGCGGCGCGCGCCCGCGGCTCGCGCAACGCGCGCATAATCGTGCGCCAGATACTGCCGAATTCCCTGTCCCCGATCATTGTCGACGCGACGCTGCGCATCGGCACCAACATAATGCAGATATCCGGCCTGAGCTTTATTGGCCTTGGCGTCCAGCCGCCGACGCCCGAGTGGGGTTCCATCCTGAACACCGGCCGCGAGTTCATCCTGACCTTCTGGCCGATGATCACGTTCCCGGGGATCATGATAATGCTGACGATGTTCGGCTTCAACGTAATGGGCGACGGCCTGCGCGATGCGCTCGATCCCAAGCTGAAGCGCTGAGGAGGGTGAGCTATGAGTTTATTGGAAATCAAAAACCTGACGGTCCGGTATGAGACGATGGACGGCGTCGTCCACGCTGTCTCGGACGTCAGCTTCGATATTGAAAAGGGCGAGACCCTCGGCCTCGTCGGAGAGACCGGAGCGGGAAAGACGACCACAGCGCTGGGCATACTGAACCTTCTGCCCACGCCCCCGGCGGTCATCGGAGGCGGAGAGATAATCTTCGACGGCAAAAACGTGCTTGAGATGAACGACAACGAGCTGCACGCGATGCGCGGGAACCAGATATCCATGATATTTCAGGACCCCATGACCGCACTGAACCCGGTTTTCACCGTGGAGTATCAGATCGCGGAGGTGATCGCGATACATGAGCATTGTTCCCAGGCGGAGGCGGTCGAAAAAGCCCGGCAAACGCTCGAGATGGTAGGCATACCCGCCAACCGCGGACGGGAGTATCCCCACCAGTTTTCCGGAGGAATGAAGCAGCGGGTCGTCATAGCGATGGCCCTTGCCTGCTCCCCCCAGCTTCTGCTGGCCGACGAGCCGACCACGGCGCTGGACGTTACGATACAGGCGCAGGTCCTCGACATGATGCGCGACCTGAAGGAGAAGATGGGCTCGTCCATGCTGCTTATAACCCACGACCTTGGCGTCGTCGCGGAGACCTGCGACAAGGTCGCGATCATGTACGCCGGAGAGATAGTCGAATACGGCAAGATTGAGTATATCTTTGACTCGACCGCGCACCCCTACACCGAGGGCCTTTTCGGCTCGCTGCCCAACCTCGAGGTCGACGTTCACCGCCTCAAGCCGATAATGGGCCTTATGCCCGACCCGACCGAGCTGCCGGAGGGCTGCCCGTTCCATCCGAGGTGCCCGGAGGCCACAAGTGAATGCTCCTGCAGCCACCCCGGGCTGTATGAGATCGAGCCGGGACACTTTGTCCGCTGCCTGAAATACTCCGGAAAGGAGATAAACGCGAATGGCTAACGAAATTCTCAGAGTCGAGCACCTGAAAAAATATTTCAAGACTGCCGGCGGCTCCCTTCACGCGGTCGACGACGTCGGCTTCACGATAGACGAGGGAAAGACCCTCGGCGTCGTCGGCGAATCCGGCTGCGGCAAGTCCACGCTCGGGCGCACCGTTCTGGGCCTTTTGCCCGCGACGGACGGCAAAATATATTTCAAGGGCGAGGACATAACTCGCGTCAAAGGCCGGCGCCGCCGCGAGCTCCAAAAAGAGATGCAGATAATCTTTCAGGACCCGTATTCTTCGCTCAATCCCCGCTACTGCATATATGAGCTGATCGCCGACCCGCTCAGGACCTACCGCATCTATAGATCCAAGGATGAACTGAAAAAGCGCGTGTTCGAGCTAATGGATACCGTCGGCATCGCCAGACGCTATGCCTATTCCTATCCACATGAGCTCGACGGCGGCCGCCGCCAGCGCGTCGGCATCGCCTGCGCCCTGTCGCTGGACCCGAAGCTCATCGTCTGCGACGAGCCGGTATCGGCGCTGGACGTCTCGATACAGGCGCAGGTTTTGAATCTGCTTCAGGACCTTCAGGAGCAGCAGGGCCTTACATATATATTCGTTACGCACGACCTGTCTGTTGTCAAGCACATCTCGGACGATATCTTGGTCATGTATGTGGGTTCGATGGTCGAAAAGTGCCCGTCCAAGAAGCTTTTTGGGCACCCCTACCATCCATATACCAAGGGCCTGCTCTCCGCGATCCCCGTCCCGTCTCTCCACAGCGAGCGAAAGCGAATCATAATGCAGGGCGAGCTTACGAGCCCTGTCGATCCCAAGCCGGGCTGCCGCTTTGCAAACCGCTGCCCCTATGCAAAGGACAAGTGTCTTTCCGAAATGCCGACATACGAGGAGATCGAACCGGAGCATTTTGTCGCGTGCCACTATGTTCGGGAGATAAACGGGCTTCCTGAGCAATAAGAACTGTCGGATATGAAATTTTCAGTTCCTAAACATATATTCATATTTGTCCTGACGGCACTTTTGCTGGCTTCCTTTGCCTTTGCCGCATGGGAGGATGGGGATACTATCGGCCCTGTCGGCGCATCGCTGCCGTCTTTTGATGTAGAAACGGCCGGCAGCGCGGAGTGCGGTCTCGGCTCCTATGTGGCTGACGCCGTCCGGTATTGCCTTAACGCCGATGCCGCCATCGTCAACAGCGGCGATCTTTTAGGGGATTTCCCCGCAAACGTCGTCACATACGGGGATATCCGTGCGGTTTTTGCCAATGACCGCGCGCTCGCGGTCGCACAGGTCAGTGCGGCGCAGATGTGTGAGATCATCGAGGGCGCGCTGTCACATATCACTGTTGACAGGCAGAGCGACACGATAGACAGGGAAGCCTCCGGCTTCGGCGGCTTTCCGCAGATATCCGGAATGGAGCTTACCTACGACGGTTCCGCGAAGCCCGGAGAGCGGATCTACAGGCTGGAGCTGTCGGACGGGCGGGTCGTGACGCCCGGCGATACGGAGACGGTTATAACCCTTGCCGCGTCGGAGTTCATGCTCTCCGGCGGCTGGGGATATTCGGCAGATATAGAGTATGTTTCCGTTGAAATGACCCTGAGTCAAGCCGTCGCGGAGTATATCGCCGGCGGTGAGGTCAGCTTTTACGCGGGGAGGATCAAGGCGATAGGAGTTAATGATACGTGGTTGGTAGACGCTCTGCCCAAAGGGGTCCTGCCCGTTATCATAATCGCGCTGATAGTTATTTTCCTTGCTGCCAGCTTCAGATTCAGCGATATCAAGTTCAATATATATTACGCGCGGGAAGCGGACGGAGAAAAGCTTGTCCGCAGAAAGCGCCGGTGAACAATACAGATTCCAAAAGGAGAGAATACAATGCAGGCAAGATACCCCAACCTGTCCAAGCCGCTGGTCATCCGCGGCAAGGTGTTCAAGAACCGTATGATAACCGCGCCTCTGGGCTACGGCCCCGAGGATAACACAGGCTATTATCTGCACAGAGCCAACATTGAGTATTACGAGGCGCTTGCACGCGGCGGCACCGCCCGGGTCATTACCGGCGACCACCCGGTAAACCGCCATAACGCTGGCTACGGAGGAAAACGCCTCGACTTTTACAGCCCGCGCGATTTTGGCCCTCCCGGCGCGGGCGGGGCGGATCTCGGCCTGTCGATGGAGTCTGACAAGAGCATCGAGTTTCTCGTCCGCCGCTGCCACCAGCACGACGCGCTGGTCTTTACGGAGTTTGACCACGGCGGCATGTTTGAGCGGGGTGACGGCGTTCTTCCCACATTCAGTCCGAGCGAGTATGTCCGACCGGACGGAACAGTCGTTCCCGAGATGACAAAGGAACAGATAGAGCGTACATATGACGACTTCGTAAAGTGCTGCGTGCAGGCAAAGAAGCTCGGACTCGACGGCGTTCTGATCCACGGCGGACATGCCCATATCCATGACCAGTTCCGCTCCCGCCACACCAACCGCCGCACGGATGAATACGGGGGTTCGCTCGAGAACCGATGCCGGTTCACCATAGAGTCTCTGCGGCGTATCCGCGACGCGGTCGGGGAAGATTTCCTGATCGAATACCGCTTCAGCGTCGAGGAGCTCTGGCCTGAGGGCGACGGCATAACCGTTGACGAGAGCGTCGAGTTCCTGAAGCTGCTCGAGGCCGATGGAAGCGTTGATATTTTCCATGTCTCCACCGGCGTACACTTCGACCCCGTTGCCAACCAGACGACCACTACGCCGCCATTCCGCCGCAACTTCTATAATGAGGATGCCTGCAGGAAGATCAAAGCCGCCGGGATCAAAACTCCTATTGCCATTTGCAACGGCGTCAACGATCCCGAGAAAGCCGAGCAGATAATCGCCGAGGGCACCGCGGATTTTGTCACCGCCGCCCGCCAGTTCAATATCTCCGACCCCTACTTCCCGCGCAAGGTGCTTGAGGGAAAGGGCGAATACTGCAACACCTGCATCCGATGCTACGGCTGCTATGAGGGCAACGAATGCGGCGTCAACCCGATAAATCCCGAGCGCTATTTCACCGATCTGGTCTGGAAGCTCGATAAGAGCGAAAATCCGCGCAAGGTCGTGATCGTCGGCGGCGGCATCGCCGGTATGAAGGCGGCAGAAACGGCGGCGGACAAGGGACACGACGTGACGCTGATAGAAAAGACCGGCCGGCTCGGCGGTCTGACCCGTTACGCGGACAATGATTCCATCAAGAGCGACATAAAGCGCTTCCGCGACAACATGATCTTCCGCATGTACGACAAGGAGAACATCAAGGTCCTGCTCAACACGGAGGCGACTCCGGAGCTTATTAAGGAACTTGATCCCTATGCCCTCATCATCGCGGTCGGCTCCCATCCCGCGGTTCCGAACGTGCCCGGAACCGGCAAACCGCATGCGCTGAACGTGATGGAGGCTTTCGACCAGCCCGAACGCATTGGAGACACTGTCGCTATTGTCGGCGGCGGCATCACTGGCTGCGAGCTGGCGCTGCACCTTGCAAACGAGGGCAAAAAGGTCACGATCATAAACCGCCGGGGTGTTCTCGCGCCGCATGAGCATCTTATGATGGCCATGTACAACCCGATCCCGATGATGCTTCAGGACTTTGCCGCCTACGAGCGCCCGGTCGACGTCCTCTACAACTGTGATTGCAGGGCTGTTCTTGACAACGGAGTCCGCTGCGTGGACAGCGACGGCGGCGAGGTCGTCGTGAACGCGGATACGGTCATTTTTGCCTCGGGAATGAAGCCCAATTCCGATGAGGCCCGGAAGTTCCTTGGCTTGGCGCCCTATGTAAAAATGGTCGGCGACTGCCGCAGGGTCGGCAAGATCAAGCACTGCACGACCTCCGGCTACTATGCCGCCATCGGCATCGATAAATAAGCTTTCAGTTCCTTTCTTCTCACTCCCTAAACCTGGACCGGCGGTTTTGGCCGCCGGTCTGTGTGGGTGGTGGGATAATAAGGCGACCAAATATACAGGAGGGAATAACCATGAAAAGCCTGGTAATATTCTATTCCCAGACGGGCAACACAAAAAAGATAGCTCTTGCCATCGGCGAGGGCGTCAGAAGGCGCACCGGACAGTGCGACGTCAGATCCCTCAGGGATGTAAAGCCTGAAGATTGGCTTGAGTATGACCTCGTCGGAATAGGAAGCTGTGTTTGGAGCAGCTGCCCGATAACCAACGTCATCTGGCATATAAAGGCCCTGCCCGAGGCAGTAAAAGGCAAGCACGCGTTCTTCTTCTGCACCCACGGGGTGCTGCCCGGCCGTTGCATAATCCGCGGCGTCCAGCCGATGCTGGACAAGGGCCTGACCGTTCTCGGCTGGAAGGACTGGTACGGCCAGGCAAGCGTCCCCGGGCATGGCAAGCCCTGGTTCTCCGACGGGCATCCCGATGAATATGACCTCGACGACGCCCGCGCGTTCGGCGAGGCTATGGCCCGCCACAGCGAAAAGGTCAGCGCCGGCCGCACCGACATCATACCGAAGCTCCATTCAAAGGAGGCTTCTGACGAGATATACGGCGTCGGCCACCCCTTCATTTTCAAGACTGACGGCGAGAATATGCTGAAACTGCCGGATATACCTGAGGAGGATATGGCTCCGGAAGAGCCGTACATACTGCCTTATCCGACCACGATGGAGTATGTCTGCCAGATCGAGGGGGTGGAAAATGCCGAAAAGGGCAAGGGACGGCGCTCAGAGCAGCTGCGCATCAATCCCGACAAGTGCATCGGCTGCCACCGCTGTGTAAAGGCGTGCTGGTGCGGGAACATCGTTGTCGGCGAGGGCGAGAAGGTCCCGACGATACGCTCCCACAACTGCGAGCTTTGCCTGTTCTGCGAGGGAGTTTGCCCGACCGGCGCGCTCGAATTCAACTTCCGCAAGCCGGATCCCGAGATGGCAAAGCGCCCCGGCATGAGCACTCAGCTCGATCTTGCCGAGGCTGTCGGCCGTTTCCGCCGCATACTCCCCGAAGAGGAGGTCAGTATCCTGACCCCGTGGGAGACCGTGACGACACACCCCAGACACAAGGAAATTCCCTGAATAATATAAACAGCGCAAAAGGGGAAAATTTTCTGATATTGCCGCTTTTTGAGAATTATCCAAAATGATGCAATGATAAATTTGTCGTATATGAAAGAATTACCGACAAATACTAGCTCCTGTAAACAAAAAAATACAACAGGAGGAAATAAATAAATGAAAGCAACCGGAATAGTACGACGCATCGACGACCTCGGAAGAGTCGTGATTCCGAAGGAGATACGCCGGACCATGCGCATCCGTGACGGCGACCCGCTGGAGATATATACGGAGAAAGACGGCGAGGTCATATTTAAAAAGTATTCTCCCATGGGCGAGCTGAGCGAATTTGCCGATCAGATGTGCGAATCGCTTTTCCGCGCGGCGGAGCGCACCGCCGCTATATGTGACCGGGACGGGATCATCGCCGCTGCGGGCAGCGGAAAGCGCACGCTGCTCGACCGTTCCGTTACGCCGGAGCTGGAGCGCATCATGGAAAAGCGCGGCACATTCAGCCACGCCGCCGGCAGCAATCCTGTCCATGCTGTCAGCGGGGACGAACGCTTTGCGGTTTCCGTCGCGGTACCGATCCTCTCGGAAGGCGATCTCATGGGCTGCGTTATGTTCCTTTCCGAGTCCGGAGAGGCCGCCGGCAGCGTTGAGATGAAGCTCGCGCAGGCTGCGGCCGGCTTTCTCGGCAGACAGATGGAATCCTGACTTTTGAGAATTTTGCAACGAACGGTTCAATTGTCGCAGTAATGGGGGCATTTTGAGGATAAACGCTCAAAATGCCCTCTATTTTTTGTTTTTTGCACCGAACATTTGGTTTTGTGATTTGTCAGATTTATTGACAATTGATTAGCTAAGGCTGTATAATCTTAGTCGTAAGTGACAATAAGGAGGAGACTCACATATGCTGAAGAAACTTAAGCACGTTGGTATTGCCGTTAAGAGCATCGACGAGACCATGGCTCGCTGGTCCAAGCAGTTTGGAGCCGTCGAGGTGCGCGAGCGCAAGACCTTCGAGCCTATCGGCCAGACTTCCACTCTGGTCCAGATTGGCGATACCTACATAGAGCTGATGGAGCCCTGGGGCACCGAGGAGAGCACCATTTCCAAGTTCCTCGCCAACAACGGCGAAGGCTTCCATCACCTGTCCTGGCTGACTGATGACGTCAACGCAGAGGGCGAGCACCTCACCGAGACCGGCATCAAGGTCCTCGGCCAGGGACAGCCCGTTATTTTCACCCACCCCAAGTCCACCGGCGGCCTCGTTTTCGAGATCACCGAGCAGGAGGACTAATTCCCCGCAAGGGTTAACCCCGTAAATCACGGCAGACAGCCGTATTTTATCATTTTAGAAAAGGAGCATTTACCATGGCTGAAAGACCTGTTAAAAGACCTGTAATGAGCTATGCTCATGAGCTGGATCAGTGGAAAGGCAAGACCAGAGATGATATCGATGAGTGGGTCCCCACTTTCACCGAGACTGACGGCGACCGTCGTCCTGTTATGCCCGAGACCAACTGGATCCTGCCCCCCGAGTATACTTTCGAGGAGTACAAGAAGATCCTCGAGCCTGTTTTCTGGCTGAAGAGAGAGGACGGCATCATCGAGGCCCGCGCCCACACTGAGGACCACGGCCTGATCTGGGGCACCACCCCCCATGCATTCGTCCACAAGCTGTTCCAGTATGTCGGCGACGACCGCGACGCCCAGATCCTGATCTTCGGTTCTTCGGGAGCTAACTTCTTCGAAGGCCTCGGCCCTCAGGATTGCTACCGTGACACCAGCAAGCCTTTCCTGCCCATGAGCGACTGGGATCCCGACTACGACTGGACCCTCTTCGATCATCAGTACCACGATGGTACTCACGATATCGAGGCTGAGATCTCCGGCCTTGACATCCCCACCATCGGTATCTGGAACGGCGGCACCTTCCACAGTGACCTGTTCCTCCTCTGCGACATCACCCTTGCCACCGAGGATGCTTGGACCGTCGAGCAGCACTTCCGCCTCAACATGGCCCCCGGCGACGGCGTCCAGATCGCATGGCGCAACCTCATGGGCCGCAAGAGATTTGCTTATGCTGAGCTGACCGGCGAGATCATCACCGCCCGCAAGGCTCTGGCATGGGGCATGATCAACGAGATCCTCCCCGACCTCGAGTCCGCTTATGCCCGTGCATGGGAGATCGCACGCCTCATCATGCACTCCAGCACCCGCCAGACCCGTCACCTCACCACCCAGATCATCCGCATGCCTTGGAAGGAAGACGTTGCCAAGGAGCTCCGCGGTTCTTTCGCCACCGAGATGTGGAACACCCGCACGGAGCAGTCCCCGCACGACCAGTTCTACTGGGAGAGCGCCGCTGCCAACGCCCGCGCTGTTCTTGAGGCGGAGAAGAAGGGCAAGATCGTCAAGCCCCGTATCGGCAAGTACATCGAGGAAGATCCCATCTGCTGAGTATTTTCC
>CAZIHY010000028.1:0-23353 GCA_964539115.1 uncultured Oscillospiraceae bacterium | reverse complement strand
ACTTCCGTCAGAATCGGGAGAATTTCTAGGGAGGACACGATCATGAAAAGACGCATCATTTCGCTCTTGCTGGCATTAGTATTCGTTCTTGTACTGATGGCCGGCTGCGGCAGTGGATCTGCCCCAGCGACAGACGCACCTGCCACTGACGCCCCCGCAAGCGACCCCGCATCCGAACCCCCCGGCGAAGAACCCACCGAGGCCCCGACCGAGGAACCCGCGGACGACCCCAAGGCAAATTTCCCGCTGGCCGAAAAGGAAGTTACTTACACCTTCTTTTCTGCCGCTCCGCAGGCTATCGGAACTGCCATTGACAGCTTTAATGAAAACTCTGTTTTCAAGAAAATGCTCGAGCTGACTAACGTCGACTTCGATTTTATCAGCCCCCCGCAGGAGCTCGCCGGAGAGAACTTCAACATAGTCATCGGCAGCGGCGACTACCCCGACGTTATGTCCAACTTCAACCAGTACTATGCCGCAGGTTATGACGCTGCTGTTGACGAGGATGTCATCCAGCCTATCAACGATGTGATCGAGAAATACATGCCCAATTACTATGCTTTCCTTCAGGAGCATGAGGATATCAACAAGAAGGTCCACTCCGATACCGGAACCCTCTGGGGCATCGGAAGTATAACTTTGGATACCCCGGCTGAGTGGGGGCCGATGATCCGTCAGGACTGGCTCGAGGAGGCAGGACTTGACACTCCCATCACTCTGGCCGACTGGGAAGAGGTCCTGACCGCTTTCATAAACAACGGTCATCCCGGCCTTATTCTCCTGAACACCGGCTATCCCGACTTTTTCGGCAACGCCTATCCCGTAACCGGTGCCTTTGGCGTCACCGGTCTCGGCACCGATCAGGGCGCGCCCGGCTTCATAAATGACAACGGCAAGGCTGTTTTCACTCCCATAGCCGACGGCTACAAGGGTTACCTCTCGCTCATGCAGGATTGGTATGGCAAGGGCCTTATTGATTCCGACTTTATGAGCATCAGCCAGATGACCTTCCCCGAAATGCTCATGAATGAGGAGGCCGGCATCTTCTGCTGGAACTGGTCCGAGATGGATCCCTTCGAGGCCATGACCGGAAACCCCGACTGCGATATCGAGCCCATCCCCAACCCCGTTCTCAACGAAGGCGACGAGCTTCACCTCTACAACTACAACGACCCCTGCAGGACCGGAACCTGCTTCTCCGGACTGTTGGATGAGGATGACCTCGGCATCCTGATGAGATACTTTGACTATTTCTGGACTGATGAGGGCTACATACTCAAGAACTTCGGCATTGAGCACGAAGGCTTCGAGTACAATGAAGACGGTGAGCCGACCTATACCGAGCTTATCTATAACAACCCGAATGAGACCTGGTCCATGAGTCTTTGCCTCGACGTTTACACACTCAACAACGGCGTTGGCCCCGGCAACTGGGAAGGCAGATACTATCTCCCGTCCATTTCCGATTCCGCCAGAATGTGCAACACTCTGTGGTCCAATGACGCTGCGTACTACTTCCCCTCTGTCACTTTGACCTCTGACGAAGCCTCCGAGGCCAGCAACATCATGGCCGAGATCAAGACCTATGTTTCCGAGTACACTCTCGGCGCTATCGTCGGCGAGGTCGATGTTGAGGGAACTTGGGATGAATACCTTTCCACCATAAATGCATTCGATGTTGACAGAATGATCTCCATTTATCAGGATGCGCTCGACAGATACCTCGCACGTTAAATAATAAACCTCCTTTACCGCAAAGCAGCATTAAAAAACAACAAGGTCAGGCGGCTGCCTGACCTTGTTGTTTTTGTCATATTCCCCGTATCAATTTATTGATTTCGGGGTTTTTTTGCATTTAAAAAGCAATTTTTCCCTGCTGCATGTATTCCTTCAATGTCTGCACATACTAGATGCGACAACATTGCCGACAACTCAGATTTCAGAAAGGGAAAAACAATGCATAAATTCAAAGATTTTATAGACACGCAGGAATACAGCCGCCGTGAGCTCATGGATATTATCGAGCTTTCACTTCAAATCAAAAAGTGTATAAAAACCGGATATCATCCTCCGCTTCTGGAGGGCAAGACTCTTGGCATGATATTCCAGCAATCCTCCACCCGTACCCGTGTTTCGTTTGAGACCGCAATGCAGCAGCTCGGCGGCCACGCCCAGTATCTCGGACCCGGCATGATACAGCTTGGCGGTCACGAGACCATAGGCGACACCGGAAAGGTGCTCAGCTATCTGGTCGACATCGTCATGGCGCGAGTGAGCGAGCACAAGACTGTCGTTGACCTTGCCGAAGCCTGCTCCGTGCCCGTCCTCAACGGTATGAGCGACTACAACCATCCGACCCAGGAAATAGGCGATATGTGCACCATAGTTGAAAACCTGCCGCGCGGCAAACGCCTTCAGGACTGCAAGATAGTCTTTGTCGGCGATGCGACGCAGGTTTGCGCCTCTACCGGCTTTATAACCACTCACCTCGGCATGAATTTTGTCCAGTACGGCCCCAAGACCCACCATTTGAACGAGCATCACAAGGCTATTCTTGAGAAAAACTGCCATGAAAGCGGCGGCTCCTGGCTCGTCACAGACGACCGCGAGGCCGTCCGTGGCGCAGACTTTATCTATACCGACGTCTGGTACGGCCTCTACGAAAGCGAGCTGCCCAAGGAAGAGCGTGTTCGTATTTTCGGAGACTATCAGGTAAACCGCGAGCTGATGCAGCTCGGAAACCTCGGCTGCAAGTTCCTGCACTGCCTGCCCGCGACGCGAGGCGAGGACGTCACCAACGAGGTCGCGGATTCCGCCGCCTCCCTCTGCTGGGAACAGGCCGGAAACCGCCTCACCGCAATGCGCGGACTTCTCGTTTATCTTACCCGCTACCAGAAGCCCGAGAGCGAGCTTGCGCAGGCAGCGGCCCGCGAAGAGCTTGACGCCTTCATGTGCGAGCGCGGCATTATCTGATATAACCTAGCTACAACCTCATGAAACGGAGAGGAAAAGAAGTATGTCAAATCCTAAAAAATTCAGACTGGCAAGCGCCATTCTGACCGTTATCTGTGTGGTTTTCGTGGCAGAGGCGGCGGCTCCCGTCGCCTCTCTGGGAAACTCACAGTATTTCTGGTGGCTGTTTATGATAGTCGCCTTCCTGCTGCCCTACGGGCTCATCTCCTCGGAGCTCGGGACCTCATACAACGGGGACGGCGGCATGTATGACTGGGTGCGCGCGGCGTATCCCACCGGCCGCACCGCGGGGCGCGTCGCCTGGTATTACTGGATCAACTTCCCACTGTGGATGGCCTCGCTCGCTGTCATGTGTCCCGACCTGCTGACATTCATATTCGGCATCGAGTTTGGAGCTATCACATCGCTCATTGTCGAGCTTGCGTTCATCTGGATCGTCGTTTGGATCAGCTTTTATCCCGTCAGCGACAGCGCATGGATACTCAACGGCTGCGCCGTAATCAAGGTGCTGCTCGCGCTCATCATGGGTGGACTCGGTATCTACGGCGCCATAACCGGCGGCACCGCAAACGCAATAACCCCGCGTTCACTTCTGCCGAGCTTTGATCTGAGCAGCCTGTCATATATTTCTGTAATCATATTCAACTGCCTTGGCTTCGAGGTCATCTGTACCTTCGCCGATTCCATGCAGAATCCTAAAAGGGAGATCCCTCGCGCTATTATAACCGGCGGTATTGTGATAGCCGCGATATATATCTTCTGTGCATTCGGCATCGGCGTCGCCATTCCCAGCAACCAGATCAGCGCGGATACCGGTCTGCTTGACGCAATGATGATGCTGACGGGCAGCACGGGAGGGCTTTTCATAAGTTTGATGGCTCTTCTGTTCCTCGTTACGCTCTTCGGCAACATGATCTCCTGGTCACTCGGCGTCAACAGCGTTGCCGCCTATGCCGCCGACAATCACGATCTGCCCGCCGTCTATGCAAAGCGCAGCCGGAAAAATGAAATGCCCATCGGCACTGCGATCATGAACGGCATAGTTGCTTCCATTGTTGTCGTCATCGGCGCGTTCATGACTGATCCAAACCTGTTCTGGAGTTTCTTTGCACTGAACCTTGTCATGTTTCTGCTGTCATATCTGCCGATCTTTCCGGCATTCCTCCGACTGCGCGAAACGGACCCCGAACATGAGCGTCCATTCCGCGTCTCCGGAGGCAGCACCATGCGCAAGATCATGGCTTACGTCCCTATGGTGCTCATCATAATCTCCATAATCTTTACGGCTGTGCCGCTGTCCTTTGACAGCGAAACGCTGGCCGAGGTGCTGCCGATAACTATCGGCTCTATAATATTCCTGCTGCTGGGCGAGATCATAATACGCATCAGCGGCAAAGCCAGAAATTGAGAAAGGAGCCAAATAAATGGCAAAAAGAATAACAGGAACTACCCCGAAACAGGACGGCTTCCGCATGCCCGCGGAATATGAACCGCAGGACGGCGTTTGGATGCTCTGGCCCGAACGCAACGACAACTGGCGCAACGGCGGCAAGCCTGCGCAGAAGGCTTTTGCAGATGTTGCCGTCGCCATATCGCAGTTCGAGCCCGTGACCATGCTCGTCTCTCCCGCGCAGTACCAGAATGCCCGTGCGCGGCTGCCGGAGGACATCCGCGTTATCGAGGCCGTCAACGACGACGCCTGGATACGCGACTGCGGCCCTACCCTTATCGTCAACAGCAAGGGCTGCCTGCGCGCTGTCGACTGGGAGTTCAATGCCTGGGGCGGACTTCACGACGGTCTTTACTTCCCGTGGGCAAACGACGACCAGATAGCTCAGAAAGTCTGCGAGATCGAGGGCATCGATTCCTACCGCACCGAGGGCTTCGTGCTCGAGGGCGGCTCCATCCATGTCGACGGAGAGGGCACCGTTATGACCACGGAGATGTGCCTGCTCTCCGAGGGCCGCAATCCCGACATGAGTAAGGAAGAGATCGAAAAGATGCTCTGCGATTATCTCGGCTGTGAAAAGGTCATCTGGATAAAGGACGGCATCGATCCCGACGAAACAAACGGTCACATCGATGACGTTGCCTGTTTTGTCGCCCCCGGCGAGGTGGCCTGTATCTGGACGGACGACCCGACTCACCCGTTCTACGAGCAGGCGCAGGCCGCTTACAATACGCTCATAAACGAGACAGACGCCAAGGGCCGCAAGCTCAAGGTGCACAAGCTCTGCCTGACCAAAAAGCCCGTGCCCCTGTCCGGAGCGGAGACCATCGACGCTGTCGAAGGCACCATACCCCGTGAGGACGGGGAGACCTGCATCGCGTCCTATATGAACTTCCTCATCGTAAACGGCGGTATAATCCTGCCCCAGTACGACGACGAAAACGACGCTCTCGCTATCGAGCAGGCGCAGGCGATGTTCCCCGACCGCAGAGTCGTCGGCGTCAAGACGCGCGAGGTCGTCTACGGCGGCGGAAACATCCACTGCATCACCCAGCAGCAGCCGTGCGGCAAGCGCTGCACTGAAAAAGGGCAGGGCTGACAATGGCCAGAATAGTAATAGCGCTCGGCGGCAACGCGCTCGGTGACACGCCGGTCGAGCAGATGCGCAGGATAAACGAGGCCGCTCCCTCGCTCATCGGTCTGATAAAACAGGGCCATGAGATCATTGTCAGCCACGGCAACGGTCCGCAGGTCGGCATGATAAAACTGGGACTCGATACCGCCGCGGATATAAATGAAAAAGTCGCGCGCTTCCCGCTGCCCGAGTGTACCGCGCTCAGCCAGGGTTATATCGGCTTCCATCTTCAAAATGGGATCCTGCGCGAGCTGAGGCGCGAGGGTATGCCGTGGCATGCAGCGACCGTTATAACACAGATCGAGGTCGACAGGCGCGATCCCGCGTTTGAAAACCCGACCAAGCCCATCGGCGCGTTCTACTCCGAGGAGGAGGCGAAGACTATGATGCTGCTCGAGCCGGAGGCTGTTTTCCGCGAGGATTCGGGGCGCGGCTGGCGGCGCTGTGTCGCCTCGCCCAAGCCCGTCGATATCGTCGAAAAGGATTCCATCCTGAACCTGCTTGACCACGAATTCATCGTCATCGCCTGCGGCGGCGGAGGCATTCCCGTCGTTCGCAACGCCGACGGCGATTTTGAAGGAGTTCCCGCCGTTATCGACAAGGACTTCGCCTCCGCGCTTTTGGCAAAGCTCGTGAACGCGGACTATCTCTTCATCCTGACGGCCGTCGACAGGGTCTGCCTCAACTTCGGAAAGCCCGATCAGGAAGAGCTGCACGAGATAAGTGTGGAGCGGGCACGGAAGCTCGCAAAAGAGGGGCATTTTGCCGCCGGCAGCATGCTGCCCAAGGTCGAGGCCGCAATCGACTTTGCCGTCTCCGCGCCGGGGCGCAGAGCCGTCATCGCCTCGCTTGAAAAAGCTCCGCTCGCCATGACCGGAGAGAGCGGAACCATTATCACAATGTAAACGAAAGAGCGCACGAATCAGTGCGCTCTTTCAGTTTATCAAAAAGCCTTGCGGATTCTTTGCAAGCGGATTAATAGCTATTGAAATCCCGTTATGCGCAATATATAATAATAAATATAGTATATACGCAACAGGATGGTGCTTTGATGAAAAGCTGGATAAAGAAAAACTGGCCCGGAATTCTCCTATGTCTTGCGATTTCCATTCCTTCGTGGTTCGTCGGAAAGGCTTTCCCTATCATCGGCGGCCCTGTCGTCGCAATCCTGATTGGCATGATCCTCGCCCTGGTAATAAAGAACAAGAGTTCTATCGAGAGCGGTGTCAAGTTCACTTCCAAAAAGGTTTTGCAATGGGCAGTCATCCTGCTCGGCTTTGGACTCAATCTCCGCGTTGTTCTCGAGACAGGAAAACAATCTCTTCCCATCATCATCTGCACAATCGCTACCTCGCTGATAGTCGCTTTTGTGCTGCACAAGGCCCTCAAAATCCCCGGCAACATCTCAACGCTGATCGGCGTCGGCTCATCGATCTGCGGTGGTTCCGCCGTAGCCGCAACCTCGACCGTCATCGACGCTGACGACGAGGAAGTTGCGCAGGCGATAAGCGTCATTTTCCTGTTCAACGTCATCGCCGCGCTGATCTTCCCGACTCTCGGTTCCCTTCTGGGCATGGACACAACGAGCGGTACTGCCTTCGGCATATTTGCCGGAACCGCCGTCAACGACACCTCCTCTGTCACAGCCGCTGCATCCACTTGGGACAGCATGTGGGGGCTCGGCACGCAGACGCTGGACAAGGCTGTCACCGTAAAGCTCACGCGCACGCTGGCCATCATCCCGATAACTCTTGTTCTTGCCTTTGTACGCGCACGGCGCGAGAAAACTTCCGGGAGCGGCGGAGTCAGCCTCAAAAAAATCTTCCCGATGTTTATCCTATGGTTCATTGCGGCCTCCGCTATCACCACTATTGCCACAGCTCTGGGCTGTCCCTCCTCCGTTTTTTCGCCCTTTAAGGATCTGAGCAAGTTCCTGATCATAATGGCTATGGCCGCCATCGGGCTGAACACAGACATTGTGAAGCTCGTCAAAAGCGGCGGCAAGCCGATACTGCTCGGGCTCTGCTGCTGGGTGTCCATCGCAGGGGTCAGCATACTTATGCAGTACGCGCTGGGTTTGATGTAAAAACCCGGAAAATGCCTCTCAAGCTTCCGGAAATCCGTCACTTGACGCTGGCGAATGAACGGATTATAATTCAAATTATAATATATAGACAAGGAGGAAAAAGAGTGTCTTATTTTGAAAAACTCACACCTGAGCAGCAGAAGCTGCCCTATGCAAAATATGTTGATTTCCCCTATTCCGACCCCAGCATCCCGCCCGAGGTAGCGGCGACTATTCAGGAGCCTATGGATCCCAAAAATGCCCTCCGCCTGGAGGATATAAACCTGCTTCTCGACCCGAACTACGATGCCCCCGACCTCGGCTACTGCACGATGGAGGACGGGACTGGCTATGTCGCCGAGCTCATCGACTTCCCCGGCTGCACCCGCGAGATGTTCGAGTGGTGGTTCGCATGGCACGGCCTTGAGGACGTGCGTTACCGCATCTGGGACCCCGAGGATCATTTCGGCGTCCATCAGTCCCCCCAGCATCTGCGCCAGCGCGTCGACACTAACCTGAATTGGTGCGAGCGCAACTGGGGCACCTCCGACTTCATCGTCGCCCGCAGCGGTATCGGCACGACCACGACCCGCATCTCCTTCATGTCTCCCGAGGATTTCGGCTTCGATCCCGTCAAGTTCAAGGAGCAGAACGTCTCCTGCATCTGCTGCCAGGGCACCCGCGCCGACCTTCCCTATCCGACCGCGCCGTCTATCCGCTTCCTGCGCGACACCGAAAACGGTTTCTCAATGCGTACATACTTCTGGTACGACAAGTGCATCATCAACAAGCAGGTCATCGACCTGCCGAAGGTCACGCCGTTCGAGACCGTCAAGTTCCAGACCACCCACTGCGCCCGCGAGTATCACAGGCTCGCCTGCATTCTGCCGCAGATCTACGCCGAAAACGTCGGGATCGTCGACAAGTACGAGAATTTCGAGACCATGCCGTTCTGAGGCAGCGTCCTGAAAGCAAAAAACAGCCGCCGTCAAATGATTTGACGGCGGCTGTTTTTTTGCTTTCTGTGTTTTTCTCTTCAGTCTTAAAAAGGACCTTCGGAATCTTCTCCCAGATAAAGATTTTTCTCTACATCCACCGCCGTATGAATTAAAACCCTACGAAATTAGTGGTTGACAAACGGAAAATATAGAGATATAATACATACATAACGTAAAACCCATTTAACAAGTAGGTTAATATATATTTATAACTAAGCCTGCGTAGTTAAGTGACGAAACGATCCGGCAACGAGACAAAGTAATAAAGCAACGATCAAAAACGGAAAGGGAGAAGACACATGGCAGAAAGTTATCCGGGACAGAAATATCCTCATATTTTTTCCGAACTGAAACTAAGAGGAAAGGTATTAAAGAACAGGACAATTTCCGCTCCATTAGAGCTGATGATAGCAATGGATAAAAACGGCTTCCTGACAGAGCGCGGGATGCATATTTTCGGCGACTTTATCAAGGGCGGAACAGGCGCAGTCACATTGGGCGAAGGAAAAATCGACGACCTGAACAGCAAAGCACACGCAACGCATTTTGAGTGCAGGGATCCGGATATCATTCAAAGGTACCATTTTTTCACTGAATATGTTCACGCATACGGCGGGCTGGCTTCCATTGAGTTTAACCACAACGGACAGTTCGCCATGCCCCAGTTCAATCCCCAGCATCTCGGACCCATGGGCGCTTCGGAAATGACAATGCCGAACGGGCTCCATGTAAAAGAGATGACGAAGGAAGATATGGACCAGGTCGCTGAATCCTATGCCCAGGCGGCACTAATCGCACGCCGAAGCGGTTTCGACATGATCCTTCTTCATTATGCCCACGGTTGGTTGATGGGCGGTTTCCTCTCTCCGCTCATCAACCACAGAACCGATGAATATGGCGGAAGCCATGAAAACCGCATGAGATTCCCTCTGCAGGTCATCCACAGGATCCGCGAGGTCGCCGGCGAGGATCTGCTCATTGAGGTACGTCTCAGCGGAAGCGAATACACAGAGGGCGGCATCCAGATCGAAGACGCCGTCGAATTTGCGAAGCTCCTGGATGCAGACGGCAACATCGACCTCATACATATGTCCGCCGGCACCAGATTTGACGGCAACACCAGAGCGATCATGCATCCGAGCCACTTCGTCGAAGAATGCCACAACGCTAAATTCTCAGAGGCCGTAAAAAAAGCCGGCGTAAAGGTTCCCGTCGGCATCGTCGGCGCCGTCTCCGATCCGGACGTCGTTGAAGAACTTATAGCCTCCGGAAAGGCTGACTACGTGGTAATGGCAAGACAGCTTATGGCCGATCCGGAGTGGGCAAACAAGGCCAAACACGGCCATCCCGAGGATATAAGAAGATGCCTGAGATGCCTCCACTGCATGGATACAAACCGCGTAAACAAGGGCAGAGCTGTGCTGGACGACTGGAACGGGACCCACATGGTCACCTGCGAAATCAACCCCACGTTCGGCCACGGAGCTCTTATCGGCGAGATCCCTGCTCCAAAGGTCAAAAAGAAGGTCATTGTCGTTGGCGGCGGTCCCGCCGGCCTGTCCGCAGCTGCGAGAGCGGCAGAGCTCGGCCATGATGTCACCCTCTATGAGAGCAGCGGCAGCCTGGGCGGCAACCTGAAGATATTTGCCGATCCGGTATGGTTCAAGAAGGGAGAAACACAGCTTCGCAATTATCTGATACGCCAGGTGGAAAAACAGCCGGTAAAGATACTTTTGAACACAAGGGCAACTCCGGAAATCATCTTGGAACAGAAACCGGATGTGGTGCTCGTCGCCGTAGGCGGACGTGCAGATCATCCGAAACTGGAAACAGAAGAAGGCAGCCGTACTATAGACGCCCTCGGCATTTACAACAACGAGACAAAACTGGGAAAGAAAGTAGTTATCATCGGCGGCGGTTCTTCCGGAAGCGAAGCAGCGCTTCACCTGTCCTCCCTGGGAATCGGCTCCACTATCCTCGAAAAGGGAGATTATATACTGCCTGATTCGCCGTTCTCCATCCGCAACCATACTATACAATATCTGGATAACGCAGAGAACGTCGAGTATTTCACCAACGAGGAAGTGTTCAAGATAGCTTCAAACGGTGTATATGCAAAGAACACCAGGAGCGGTGAGGTCACCTTCTACGAAGGCGACACCGTGGTTTACGCAACCGGCGTAAAACCAAAAGAAAGCGCAAACACCTTCGGGCACACGGCAGTCGACGTCAGACTTATCGGAGACAGCCGTGAGGCCGGTACCCTTGGCGCGGCAATACACGACGGATTCAATGCGGCAACGACCCTGTATGCCGACAACTGAGAGCTTATTCAAAAAATAAGCAAGTCAGGGCCACCCGCAAATGGGTGGCCCGCTCCCGGCGCTGGTCATTGCCAACATGCAATTTGCACCAACCCGGGACGTCTTGCCTCTGGATCAACGAAGATAACAGATATCCCCGTATGTCTGCCGCTTAGTTATTGACAGCCGTCGAAACAGTGTCTATAATGCCAACTGAATCAACTGAAATTTCACAACCTCGATGTAAGAAAGCGCGCCCTGTTTTTCGTTTCACGGAGAGTTCCGTAACGCAATATACAGCGGCAGCAGGTGAACACGGCCCCGGGGCAGCATATTTTGTCCGCCCGCGGGACAGACACAACGGGACCGCCCATTACAGCGAAAGGGCATTGCTGTCGGACGGCTGATCACCCCTCAGGCGTGATGAAATGAAGTGATTCCGCAGATTTTTCCCGTCTTCTATATTCAAGTAGAAGACGGCATTTTATTATTGAGGAAAAACAAACAAACCTTAGCCAGCCGCCGGCAATGTTTATGCCGGTCAAAACGGCCAATTCCAGCGGATCGCCCTGTTCTTTCCGCGCGGAAACAAGAGAAAGAAAGGACGATTTTCTATGCGGCGTATTTGCCTGACGCTTTTGCTTCTCGCCTTCCTGCTGTCCGGATGCTCCGGAGGCAGGATGGCCTCACCCGAAGAAAGCCCAACATCCACTGTTCCTATAGAGAGTACGGCTGACACCGCCGTTTCCTTCACGGATGACCTCGGCCGGAACGTATCTCTGGAACGGCCGGAGCGGGTGGCGGCGCTTATCGGCAGCTTTGCCGATATCTGGTGCCTGGCTGGAGGGAAGGATGCTCTTGTGGCCGCTGCCAACGACACATGGACCTCTTTCGACCTGGGTCTCGGCGACGACGTGTCAAACCTCGGTTCCATCACGGATCCAAATCTGGAAATATTGATGGCCTCCGAGCCTGATCTTGTCCTTGCCAGCTGCAATACATCGGCGGACGTAGAACTTCTGGACACCTTTGAACAGGCCGGCCTGGCCGTTGCCTATTTTGATGTTCAGACCGTGGACGACTATCTGCGGATGCTCGATATCTGCACCCGGCTCACCGGATGCGGGGAAAACTACACGCAGTACGGCGCCGAGGTAAAGGCCTTGGTGGACGCCGCCATCGAGCGGCAAGACGGCTCCGCCCCTACCGTACTGTGCATCCGGGCCACCGGTTCCAGCGTCAAGGTCAAAGGCAGCGTGGACAACGTGCTCGGTGAGATGCTGGCCGATCTGGGCTGTGTCAACGTCGCCGACAATGACGACGCCCTGCTGGAGAACCTGAGTCTGGAGCCCATCATCGCCGCGGATCCGGATTACATTTTTGTGGTCGTTCAGGGGGCCGACCCCACTGACGCCCAGGCTTTGCTGGACACAACGCTGCTGTCCAATCCGGCATGGAGCGGCCTGCGGGCAGTACAGGAAGACAGATTCTTCACTCTTGACAATTCCCTTTATAATCTGAAACCAAATGAACGGTGGGGAGAAGCCTATGAAAAACTCGCGGATATTCTCTATCCGGAACAAGACCAATAAAGGCGCTCTGTTTGCCGTCCTATGCGCCCTGGTTGTGATATCGGCTGTCCTGAGCATGTGCTTTGGCGCGGTGTTCGTTCCGCCCGGTGACATTTTCCGGGCGCTCACAGGACGCGCCGCCGGGACATACCAGTCCCAGATCATTCTCTACGCACGCCTGCCCCGCACCTGCGGCTGCCTTCTGGCGGGAATGGCCCTGGCAGTCTCCGGCACAGTTATCCAAGGCGTGCTCAACAATCCTCTCGCAGCTCCGAATATCATCGGCGTCAGCTCTGGCGCGGGTCTTGCGGTCGCAATCTGTGGTGCGGTCGCGCCGGCAGCGGCTGCCTTCACGCCTATCGCGGCCTTCGCGGGCGCACTGCTGGGGGTGCTACTTGTGCTGTTCATATCGGAAAAAACCGGAGCCTCCAAAATCACGCTGGTTTTGGCGGGAGTTGCGATCTCCAGCATCTTCAACGCAGGGATAGACGCTGTGGTCACCTTCGTGCCGGAATCGCTCAACAGCTATTCCGATTTCCGCATCGGCGGCCTGGCTAACCTGGCTATGAGCAGGGTCTCCCCCGCCTTTTGGGTCATCCTTGCCGCTTTTGTGATCATTCTCTCCCTGGCAGGGGAGATGGACGTTTTGATGCTGGGGACTGAGACCGCCCACAGCCTGGGTCTGCGTGCTAAGCCCCTGCGTCTGATACTGCTGGTCCTGGCGGCGGCCCTTGCCGGAGCGGCTGTCAGTTTTTCCGGACTTCTGGGCTTTGTGGGCCTGATCGTACCCCACATCATGCGCCGTTTAACGGGCTCGGAGAGCCGCAGCCTGCTGTTGGCTTCCGCTTTGGGCGGCGCCGCCATGCTGACCATATGTGATCTTATCGCCAGACTTCTTTTCGCACCCTACGAACTGCCTGTGGGCATCGTGCTCGCTGTAGTAGGCGGACCGTTTTTCCTATGGCTGCTGTTTCGGCAGAGAGGAGGACGCACCCATGATTGAACTGCGCCGCCTGTGCGCGGGATATGCCGGCCATAATGTGCTTCAGGACGTCTCCATTACCTTTTCACCCGGAAAAGTCTCCGTTCTGTTGGGGCCCAACGGCTGCGGAAAGAGCACCCTTCTGCGCACGATACTGGGCTTTCAGCCCAAACTCAGCGGCCAGATCCTGATCGACGGCGTTCCGCTGGAGGAGCTCACGCCGCGAAGCCGTGCGCAAAAGATCGCCTATCTCGCCCAATCCAGAAGCGTTCCAAACATCGTCGCCCGCCGCATGGTGCTCCATGGCAGGTTTCCCTATCTCTCTTACCCACGGCGCTACCGTCCCGAGGACCACGAGACCGTCGCACGTGCCCTGAAGGAAGCGGACGCAGAGCACATAGCCGAAAACTACATGCAGGAACTCAGCGGCGGCCAGCGTCAAAAGGTCTATCTGGCCATGGCTCTTGCCCAAGACACCCAGACCATCCTTATGGATGAGCCGACCACCTATCTGGACATCGGCCACCAGCTGGAGGTCATGGCGCTCGCCCGGCGGCTGGCCGGGGAGGGACGCGCGGTCGTGCTGGTGATGCATGACCTGTGCCAAGCCCTGCGTACCGCGGACGTGGCCTCTGTCTTATCCGACGGCCGCCTTCTGTTCAGCGGGACGCCGGATGAGGTTTATACCGAGGGCATTCTGAACAGGGTATTCGGAATTTCCCTGCGCCGGTTCCAGACCGAAAACGGCTGGCAATACTACTATGTCTGACAGAGGAGGCAGCTCGGAAAGATGGCATATTTTCCGTTTTTTATGGACGTTTCCTCTCAAAACGGCCTGATCGTAGGCGGCGGCGCCGTTGCCCTGAGAAAAATACAGAAGCTACTGCCTTATGGGGCCCGCCTCACGGTCTGCGCCCCGGAACTTTTACCGGAGATCGTCCGTATCCCCGGCTTAACGCTGCTGCGGCAGTTCTTTGACCCCTCAATGTTGGACGGAACGGACTATGTGATCGCCGCAACGGACGACGCGGAGCTTAATCACCATGTTTCCGGTCTCTGCCAGACCCGTGGGATACCGGTGAACGTGGTGGATGACCGGGACGCCTGCACCTTTCTTTTCCCCGCGCTGGTCAAGCGCGGAGACCTGTCCATCGGCATATCCACTGGCGGGGCCAGCCCCAGCGCCGCGATTTATTTGAAAGAACAGATCGGAGCCCTTCTTCCGGAAAATTTCGGTCAATTGCTGGAATATCTGGACGGGCTGCGGGACAGTGTAAAGGCAAGTCTGCCAAACGCTCAGAGCCGCGCACGGTTCTTTTCCCTACTGTTCGACGCCTGCATAAAGACAGGCTGGCCGCTGAGTGAAACACAGCTGCATGAAATATTTTTGGACGCTTCCAATGATGGAGTGGATAACATATGAATCAACAGCCCGGATATGTATACCTGGTCGGAGCCGGATGCGGCGAGGCCGACCTGATAACTGTACGCGGACTTGCGCTGCTGCGCTCCTGCGACACAGTGGTCTATGACGACCTGATAGCTGAGGACCTGCTGGAATCCGTGCCTGAAAATACGGAAAAGATCTATATGGGGAAGCGCAGCGGCAAACACTCCGCTCCGCAGGAGGAGATCTGTGCCCTGCTTATAGGGAAGGCACGGGAAGGAAAGACCGTAGTGCGGCTGAAGGGCGGCGACCCCTTTGTGTTTGGCCGAGGGGGAGAGGAGCTGCTCGCTCTGCATTCCGCGGGGGTCCCCTGTGAGGTGGTCCCCGGCATATCCTCCGCTATCGCCATCCCTGCACTCTCCGGCATTCCGGTCACACACCGCGGCGTCAGCCAGAGCGTTCACGTCGTTACCGCCCATACTGCGGACACGCCGGACGGTCTGCCCGCTTACTTTGACAGCCTTGCCCAACTGCCCGGCACCCTGGTATTTCTAATGGGGCTGGCTCAGCTGCCCCGGATCGTACACCGCCTTACGGCTGCCGGGATGCCTTCCGATACCCCCGCAGCCGTAATATCCGGAGGCAACTCTCCCCACCCCGCTGCTGTACGCGGAACTCTGGCCGATCTGGAGGAAAAGGTTAGGGCCGGGAAAGTCCGCTCCCCTGCTGTGATCGTGGTGGGTGCGACTGCAGCGATGAACCTGTCCTCGACAATACCAAAACCCCTGCAGGGGGCATGTGTCGGTCTGACCGGCACCTCCGCCGTCACAGAAAATCTGCGCAGATCACTGCAGGCTAAGGGAGCACGGGTATTTCTCGCGGAGCGGTCCATCGTTGAGCAGTTGGAGCTGTCATTTGATCTGCATACGCTCTGCTGCGGCAAGCCCCATTGGCTGGTGTTCACCAGTTCCAACGGCGTTCAGGCCTTTTTCCGGGAAGCCGCCCGGCAAAATATCGACCTGCGACATCTGCACAACTGCCGTTTCGCCGTTATAGGCGCGGCCACGGCACAGACGCTGAAGGCCCATGGTATCCATCCGGACCTGTGTCCGGAGCGTTATACCAGCGAAGCGCTGGGACAGCTTCTCCTGCAAACCGTACGGCCCGGAGAGGACATTTTTCTGCTGCGCTCCTGTCAGGGTTCTAAGGACCTTTACCGGGTCCTGGCAGAACGGCGCCCGGTACATGACCTCCACCTGTATGACATTTGCCCGGACCCGCAAGTCACCGCGTCTGCCGGAGGGCTTCTGTCCGCCGCTGACTACCTGACCTTCTCCAGCGCCAGCGGCGTGGAGCTGTATTTTGACGCCCATGGCGGCATCCCCGACCGGACAGTATGTGTCTGCATCGGCGAGGTCACGGCACGCGCCCTCAGGCGGCGGTATTCAAAGCCGTTTCTTACAGCCCCGGACATCTCCACTGACGGGATAGTCCGCGCGATATTCGACCATTGGGACGCCTCCAAAAGATCCGGGTGATCATCGGATGCGGCACGTCGCCGGAAAAATGAAATCGTTCACATAAAACATATAAACCTAATAGGATAATAGTATATTTACATTGACAATCCTGTTTGCCGGTGCTAAAATTCAAAATAATCAGATTTATTCCGGAGACGGGAAACCTGATGATGCAGCCCATAATACGCACCGCATTTACTGTACCGCGGTTTTGTCCTGTCAAACGTGCTGTACGTGATTCGCTTATTTGATAAGGGATGTAAAGAGCAGCCTGCTTTTTCTGCAGAGCAGCAGGGCGGTCTTCTATGCGGCGGCCTTGTAAACAGAGCTGTAACAAATTGTCCCTGATATTCAATTCATTTCACAGAGGGCGGCATAGCCGCGGAGCGGCTTGGGCCGTAATATAAGGAGGAACACATTCATGGCAGTGGATTATGCAGCGTTGAAAGCCGGCGGCTTTATGCGCCAGAAACAGAAAAACACCTTCTCTCTCCGCCTGCGTGTGGTGGGAGGCACCGTCACAGTGGAGCAGTTGCAGACCATCGCCGAGGTGGCGAAAAAATACGGTCAGGATTACGTCCATCTCACCTCCCGACAGGGCGTTGAGATCCCGTTTATCAAGCTGGAGGATATAGAAGCAGTCAAGGCGGAGCTTGCTGAGGGCAACGTACAGCCGGGCGTCTGCGGCCCCCGCGTGCGCACTGTCACCGCCTGCCAGGGCGGCAAGTGCTGTCCCAGCGGCTGCATCGACGCGCTGGAGATCGCCGAAGCGCTGGACGAACGCTATTTCGGCCGGCAGCTGCCTCATAAGTTCAAATTCGGCGTTACCGGATGCCAGAACAACTGCCTGAAGGCCGAGGAAAACGATTTGGGCGTTAAGGGCGGCATGACCATAAATTGGGTCAAAGAGGATTGCATTTTCTGCGGCGTGTGCGAGAAAGCCTGCCGCAACGGGGCAGTCACCGTCAGCCCTGACGCCGTCACATTGGACGCAACCAAGTGCAACCACTGCGGCCGGTGCGTCACCGCCTGTCCCACCGGAGCCTGGCATGGCAAGAGCGGCTATATGGTGTCCTTTGGCGGCACCTTTGGCAACAGCATTCAAAAAGGACGGGAGCTTCTGCCCATAATAGAGGATAAGGATACCCTGTTCCGCGTGGCGGACGCTGCAATTAACTTCTTCGCGGATAATGCCAAGTCCGGCGAGCGTTTTGCCGTTACACTGGACCGCGTGGGCTGGGATAAACTGAAAGAGACAGTGGAGGAAGCATATCATGGCTGATTTTGAGATCACAGATCGGGTGGACATCACTGACGTGGTCTGTCCCGTTACTTTTGTTAAGGCTAAGGTCGCCCTTGAGGAACTGGACGACGGGGATATCCTCGCGGTACATATGAATGACGGAGAGCCGGTGCAAAACGTCCCCCGCAGCATAAAAGAAGAGGGCCACCAGGTTTTGAAGCTCATCGACAATGAGGACGGCACCTATGACCTGATAGTGCGAAAGGTGGGCGACTGACATGGCAGAGCATCTGAACGATGAGACCTTTGACTCCTTTGTCAGTCAGAGCGCGTCTCCTGTCCTGGTAGATTTCTATCGCGACGGCTGCCTTCCCTGCCGCCGTGTAGCTCCATTGCTTTCCAAGGCCGGCACTGAATATGCCGGCCGGTTGGAGATCGCCCGGGTAAATGTCGAGCAAAGCCCCGCCCTGTCCGAAAGGCACCGGATCGAGGCTGCGCCCACCCTACTGCTTTTCCGCGGCGGAAAAGAGGTCGGCCGGCACAGGGGCGCGATTGACAGGGATACGCTGAAAACCTTAATTGAATCAGCCTTATAAATGAAAGGAAGAAATATCATATGAAACTCATTGTTGCAGGAGTAGAAAAGGAATATGAGGAGGGGCTGACGATAAGTCAGCTGATCGCCAAAGAAAACGTGGAAATGCCCCTCTATGTCACAGTGACAATAAATGACGATTTTGTGCAGACCGACGAGAGGGACACCAGGGAACTGAAGGACGGCGACCAGGTGGAATTCCTGTATTTCATGGGAGGCGGCTGCTGATGGCTTTCACAAATGAGCAGCTCGAGCGCTATTCCCGCCATATCATCCTGAAAGAGATCGGCGTAAAGGGCCAGAAGAAGCTGCTGAACAGCAAGGTGCTTATCATCGGCGCAGGCGGTCTGGGCGCTCCGGCAGCGCTGTATCTCGCCGCGGCGGGCGTCGGTACCATCGGCATAGCCGATGCTGACGAGGTAGACCTTTCTAATCTCCAGCGTCAGGTGATCCACGCCACCGCCGATATCGGCAAGCCCAAGGTGGAATCCGCAAAGGAGACCATGCAGGCTATAAACCCTGACGTCAACGTTATCACATACCATGAATTTATCGCCTCCGACAATATCATGGACATCATCAGAGACTATGATTTTATCCTGGACGGCACCGACAACTTCCCCGCGAAATTTCTGATAAACGACGCCTGCGTCATGGCTGGAAAGCCCTTCTGCCACGCGGGTATCATCCGCTTCAACGGCCAGCTTATGACCTATGTCCCAGGACAGGGACCGTGCTACCGCTGTGTATTCAAAAATCCTCCTCCCAAAGACGCCGTTCCCACATGCAAGCAGGCGGGCGTTGTCGGCGCTGTCGCGGGCGTCATCGGCTGCCTTCAGGCGATGGAGGCCGTTAAGTATATCACCGGCGCGGGAGAACTGCTCACCGGCGCGCTGCTGACCTATGATGCGCTGACCTCTGCTTTCCGCAAGATCAAGCTGAAAAGGGACGATAACTGCGCCATTTGCGGCGAGCATCCCACCATAATAGAACTGATCGATTACGAGCAGGCCGAGTGTACGGGGGTGTAAGGCACATGATCTACTTGAAGCGGTCCGACTATGACGCTATTCTGGCCCACGCCCGGTCCCTGGTCCCGGAGGAGGCCTGCGGCCTTCTGGGCGGCACAGTGGACGAAAAAGGCAACAAAACAGTCAAGAAGGTCTATATGCTTGAAAATGTGGACCATAGCAACGAGCACTTTACCCTGGCTCCGACAGACCAGCTTCAGGCCGTCAAGGATATGCGCGCCAACGGCTGGAGCCCTTTGGGAAACTGGCACAGCCATCCTGAGAGTCCCTCCCGCCCCAGCCAGGAGGATAAGCGTCTGGCCTATGACAGCCGGGCCAGTTATTTGATATTGTCCCTGATGGATGCCGGCGAGCCCGTTTTAAAGGCGTTCCATATCGAGGGAGACGATGCATCGCAGGAGTCGATCGAATATGTATGACCTGATCATAATCGGCGCGGGAGCCGCCGGTCTGACCGCTGCTGTCTACGCCGCGCGGGCAGGACTGAACTTTGCCGTCTTGGAACAGGACGGCTGGGGCGGCGGACAGATCAGCTCCGCCCATCAGGTGCAGAATTATCCCGGTGTGCCCGAGGTCAGCGGCGCTGAGCTCGGGGAAAAGCTTCGGAAACAGGCGGCTGCTTTGGGCACGGAGATACTTTGCGCCGAAATCGAGCGCCTGGAAAAGTGTGACAGCCTGTTTCGGCTCGTTGGAACAGACGGCGAACAGTTTCAGGCAAAAGCGGTCATTGCCGCCACCGGTGCGTTCCCGAAAAAGCTGGGGCTTCCGGGAGAGGGAGCCTTGACAGGCGCCGGCGTATCCTACTGCGCCGTATGCGACGGAGCTTTTTATGCCGGGAAAGACGTCCTTGTCGTGGGCGGCGGCGATACCGGGGTGGAGGACGCCCTCTATCTGTCCTCTATCTGCCGGTCCGTGACCGTTCTGCTGCGCCGGGCGGTGTTCCGTGCAGCAAAAGCCCGGGTCGGCCTGCTGCTGGAGCGCCCAAATGTGACGGTTCTTGCCAATACCACCGTCACCGCGCTGCACGGGCAGGACTGTTTGGAGGCCGTTACCATCCGGACGGGATGCGAGGACCGGAAGATCTCAACTGGCGGCGTCTTTGTGGCCGTCGGCACCGAACCGGCTGTGGATTACCTGCGTGGGCTGCCGCTTGACCTGGAAAGCGGCTATATACCGGCGAATGAGGACTGTGTCACCACAGTTCCCGGCCTGTTTGCCGCAGGCGACATCCGTGTCAAACCCCTGCGCCAGGCAGTTACGGCCGCGGCTGACGGCGCTAATGCTGCAACCAGCGCGGCCGCCTATCTGATGAGCTCTGAGACGAAAATTTGAATAAACCGAAAGAGGTATCGTGGGTGACCACAATACCTCTTTCGGTTTATTTATAAGTTATCTTTTTGTCTCAAATCCTCTTTGCCAGACTGTCGTCGTTCTCGATCCAGTCGGTGACGGGAGTCACGGTAAAGGTGTCCTTACCCGTGCGGCAGACGATGCGCTCGATGCCGGCGTTTATGATGAGCCGGCGACACATCGAGCAGGAGGTCGTGTCGCCGAGAAGCTCGCCGGTCTTCGCATCGCGCCCGACCAGATACATAGTCGCGCCGATCATATCCCGGCGTGCGGCGGAGATTATCGCATTCATCTCCGCATGAACGCTGCGGCAAAGCTCATAACGCTGTCCGGACGGGATACCGAGATGCTCCCTCTCGCAATAGCCAAGGTCAGAGCAGTTCTTCCGCCCGCGCGGCGCGCCGTTATATCCGGTTGCCAGAATTTCATCGTTGCGGACTATGATCGCACCGTAGCAGCGGCGCAGACATGTCGAGCGTTCGAGAACGGAATCGGCGATGTCAAGATAATAGTTTTCCTTGCTTGTGCGTGTATCCACGGTCCGCCCCTCCTTAAAACACAACGACGGTGGTGCCGTTGGGGACGTTGTCATATATCCATTGAACATCAGCGTCGTACATGCGGATGCAGCCGTGGCTTACGGGGAAGCCAATGCTCGCATCGGTCAGATAGCTGTGGGTCGGATCATACAGGCGCGAATGGAATGCATATCCGCTGCCTATCTTGAAGTTGACGACCGGGCGGCAGTTATATGTCGATGTTGTCCAGCCATATGAGCTTCTTCCGAATATCGTGAAAGTGCCGCGCGGTGTGCAGTCGCCCGCGCCGGAGGCGCAGAGATATTCCTGCACCAGCGTCCAGTTGCCTTGTGAACCCTCAAAGATATTGACCCGCTGGTAAGTGAGATTGACCCAGACTATGTATTTTGTGGTGCTGGAATAGCCCTTTGCGTTCATCCAGATCGTCTTGGTCTGCTGGTCGTAGTCATTGCTGAGCGCCCACTGCGTCGTATAGTTGCCGGCATAGCGGGAAGTTACGGTCGACAGCACCTGATTGACCTCGTATCGGTTAAACCATTCTTCGTCGTAGTTTTCGATCTCAATAATGGCAGAGGCGGATTTCTGCTGTACCTCGCCGATCTCGGTCGTGTTGTCGAGAACATACCTCACTTCGCTGGTCGTGGCCATATCGCGTGTGTAGCTATATTTATAAGTTACCGTACTGGTCCCACCCTCGGTAACAGTCACATCGCCGGTGCTGAGCACCTTGCCGTCGAGATACCAGGTTCCTGTACAAACAACGTCCTCTCGGACATTTTTAAATGTCACGACCGCCTTGAGCGTCTCCCCGGCAGGCAAAAGCTCGGGGCAGTCAAGTTCGAGCTCAACATCGCGTATACCGGGATCGCGGTCGTCAACAAATTCGCCGTAGGTCAGCTTTATGTCAGCCTCGTATGCCTCGAGCGTATAAGTCTCCGCATATCCCGAGCCTTTTACAACAACGCCGGAGCCTGTCACGACAAGGTCTGTGACAGACCCGTTCACGACGACAGTGTTGCCTTCGCCTCCGATGCGCAGGGTGCCGACCTTAACGCCCGGGTTGATCGTAACGGTATTTCCGCTGCCGGAGACGAGTACGTTTTCAGCGGAGCTGACGATATTCAGGCTGCGGTTCTCACCGGTAGTTTCAACGGTTTTGAGGCTGCCGCCCAGATTCACGTTGCCTTTGCCGTCTCCAACGGCGACTGTCTGAATATTGGAAAAGGAATCGACCGTATAGGAAAGGTTCCCGGTGTTATTTGCAATTACAAGTCGCTCGATGCTGTTCCCATAGAAACTGGAAACTCCGATCTGCTCTGACCGGATCGTGATCCTCGGCGCGCTCACGCTGCGCAGCGTCACGCTGTTTGCATTGGCCGCAAGCCACACGTTGCCGGTAAAGCGAGTTCCGTTCAGGTTTGCATTTCCGGAGAGCACTGCGCTGCCGCTTATGCTGCCCGCACGGTCCGCGCTGACGAAGCTCTCTGCAACGCGGTACACAACAGTCATAAACTCCGCACGCGTTATACCGCTGGAAAGCTGAAGTGAGCGGTTATAGCCCTGTATATAGCCGCCGTCGACAAGGGACGCTATAATGCGGGCATCCTCACTGCTGAGAGATGAGAAGTCTGAATAGGTCCTGGCTGCGGAGTAATCAGGCTCAGCCACAGAAAGCTGGAACGCCCGGGAGAGCATCTTGAAAGCCTCAAGACGAGTTATAGCGGCGTTGAGATCGCCGATGCCCTCGTCAATAAGTCCGAGATGCAGAGCCTGTCCTGCGGCCTCTGCATACCATTCGCCGCCGGAGAGCCCGAGCGGCGCGACGCTGTCGCTTTTCTCCGTGCTGAGGACACGGCAGAGTATCGTTATCATCTGCGCCACGGTTATCTTGGTATCAGGTCGTATAGTGGCATCCTCAAACCCCTGGAGCAGGCCGTCTGAATATGCCTTCTCCATAGTTTTTTCCGCCCAGTGGCCGGATACATCCGTGAAATCGGACAATTCCGCGAATGCGCCGCCGGCACAGCCCAGGACGAGCGCAAACACCATAATTAGTGATAAAAGCTTCTTTTTCATGTTCTTCTCCTACATTTTGTGGTTATATCTTGTAACTATTAATATATTACAATATACGTTTCCGCGTCAACAACAATATGAAAACAAAAAATCTCTTGCCGGTACAAAGCGGCGTGACTGGGGTCACGCCGCTTT
>CAZIHY010000027.1:0-24385 GCA_964539115.1 uncultured Oscillospiraceae bacterium | reverse complement strand
CTTTGGACAAACAGCAGGGGGTACAGTCCGTTCAGACATCGGGTGATTTGCGGATCGGCGCAGGCGCGGTGGCTCTCCCGGACGGTTTTACCGCCGTGCGGCTCTACTGTGAGGCGCCGGAGGGAATGACTATTTCCGGTTATGGCTATGGCGGAGGGGAACCCGCCGCTGTGAATCAACTGGGACTGATGGACGCAGAACAATGGCTGTGTGCGGAGATCGGCGATGTTGAGATCGGTACTATGGAGCCGCATATGTTTGCAATATATCCGTACTACCCTAGATGTTTCCTGTTCGAGACCGGCGACGCGACAGACTTTACATTGAAGCTGCCGTATGTGGTGCTGCAGAGCGGGGAAACTGCGCGGGTATTAAAGGAATTTTCAGCGGGTGACGAGCTTGATGGGTATCAGGAGACTGTCAACCTTACGCATGGAAAGCTGAATATGGAGATCAGCCGGTCTGACGACGGCGAATTAATGCTGTATATGAGCGCCGGGCGTGAGGAAGAGGCTCTGCGTCTTTGCGGGGTGGATCTGTCGATAAACGGAATTGACAGAAGCATTACCCTGGGGCAGATTACGGAGACTGAAAGCTCTCAAGCCAAATTTTCTCTCTCCGGCTATCTGATAGATAGTAATGAGCTGGAAATCACGCTGCGCAGAGTATATTACGCTCAGGTTACGGACATGGAATTTGCTCTATCGGTAGATCGTGCATAAATGCATAAAATAGATTAAAAAGTACTTGCAAATATTGCCGCAGTATGCTAAACTACTTTAGCTTGCGCGAATAACTTTGTTATTCGCTATCAGGGCGGTCCGCTGTCGTTAAAGTGCCAAGAGCCGCGATATGAACGTCCAATAAAGGAAGGAATCGAAAATGGATCTGATCAAAACCCTCACGCAGCAGTACATGAAACCCGAGCTTCCTGAGATGAATGTCGGTGACACCGTTCGTGTCACTGTCCGCGTCAAGGAAGGCAACCGTGAGCGCAACCAGGCGTTTGACGGCACCATCATCGCCAAGAAGCATGGCGGCATCAACGAGACTATCACCGTTCGTCGTATCTCCTATAACGTCGGCTGTGAGAAGGTCTTCCCGGTGCACTCTCCCTCCATCGTCTCTGTTGAGACTATCCGCAGAGGTAAAGTCCGCAGAGCCAAGCTCTATTACCTGCGTGACCGCGTTGGTAAGAAGGCAAAGGTCAAGGAGAGAATATAACATTTGTCAAAAAAAGAGGCCGAGGGCCTCTTTTTTTGATTCTTATTCCGAGATGATAAGGGTTGCGTTTTTGCCTTAAAATAGATATAATAAACAACTAAGTGTTCTTGGTTACAGTATGGTCTGAGCCAGATTGGAATGCTGTAGTAAAAAAATGACCGGGAGTGATACCGTGGATAATCCGGAACTTGAGAATAAAGCGGAGGAAAATGTTTCCAAAACTGAGGAAATAAAAGAGACCGCATCCATAAAATGCGAAGTCTATGATTGGCTTCAGTGTATTGTGACCGCCCTTTTAGTCTGCGTTCTTGTGTTTGTGTTCCTTGCAAGGATGATCGGCGTTGTCGGGTCTTCGATGGTCGATACCCTCCATGAGGGAGATAGGATCATAATTTCGAACCTGTTTTACACCCCAAAGCAGGGAGATATTGTCGTTCTTCTCAAGGAGTCTCTCCGTGAGGACGCAATTGTCAAGCGCGTCATCGCGGTAGAGGGACAAACTGTCGATATAGATTTTGAAAACGGCATTGTATATGTTGATGGTGTTGCGCTTGACGAACCATATATTTATGAACCCACATTTACAGCGGAGGACTTCGACGGTGAAGTGACAGTACCGGAGGGGTGTGTGTTCTGTATGGGCGACAACAGAAACGGTTCGACTGACAGCCGTGATAGCCGGGTCGGTATGATAGACACGCGGGAAATACTTGGCAGAGTCATTTTGAGGGTATTCCCATTTGATGTTTTTGGAAAAGTAGACTGAGATGGAGAATAATGCTAAGGAAAAAATGAATATTCAATGGTATCCCGGACACATGACAAAGGCCCGCCGTATGATCGAGGAGAATATGAAGCTGGTCGACGCCGTGTGCGAGATAGCAGATGCCAGGATACCATATTCAAGCCGAAATCCGGATATCGACACATTGGCCGCAAATAAACCGAGGATAATAATCCTTAATCGAGTAGATCAGGCGGATCCCGTGGTAACGGCAAAGTGGCGAGAGCATTACAGGTCTCAAGGTGTTGCAGTTCTGGAAACTGACAGCAAAAGCGGAAAGGGCGTCAGCTCCTTTTCATCAGCGGTGAGGTCTGCACTTGCAGAGAGAATAGAAAAGAACGCAGCCAGGGGTCTTGGCAATAAAGCCCTTCGCGTTATGGTTCTCGGCATACCCAACGTTGGCAAGTCAACATTTATAAATAAAGTAGCCGGACGTAAGGCTGCGGTCGCTTCCGACAAGCCGGGGGTGACGCGTGGTAAGCAGTGGATAACTATCGATAGAGGTCTTGAAATGCTGGATACTCCCGGCATACTTTGGCCAAGATTTGACAATCAGGAGGTTGGAGAGGCGCTCGCTTGGACTGGGGCTGTCAAAGATGAGATAATGGACCGGGAGACGTTGGCTGCAAATCTGCTCGTACGCCTGCGCGAACTGTATCCGCAGGCTATTGAGATGAGATATAAATTCGCCCCTGACCCTGATGCCAACGGTTATGAACTGCTCGAGACGGCTGCAAAAAAGCGCGGATTTCTGATTTCACGAGGCGAATATGACCTGGAACGCATGTCGGCTGTCCTGCTTGATGAATTCAGGGGCGGAAAGCTTGGAAGAATAACGCTGGAGAGACCATAATGAATGAGCTCTGGTACATTGAGAACGAAATATTCGAGTCTGGGATCATGCCAGTCTGCGGAGTTGACGAGGCAGGGCGCGGTCCGCTGGCAGGTCCTGTGTGCGCCGCTGCGGTTATCCTGCCGTATGGCTTTTGTCCCGAAGGTCTCAATGATTCGAAGAAACTCTCTGAACGTAAGAGGGAAGCTCTTTTTGATGAGATAACTGCCGGCGCGATTTCTTACGCAGCGGCTTTTGCAACTGTGGAGGAAATTGAAAGCGTTAACATTCTGAATGCGACCTATCTTGCGATGAACAGGGCCATTGAAGCACTCGACTATCCTCCTGTTCTGGCGCTGATAGACGGGAACCGCAGCGATGGTATCAAAATCGCCAACAGGACGATCGTGGGCGGAGACGGAAAATGCGCCTCGATCGCAGCAGCGTCTATCATCGCAAAAGTGACCCGTGACAGGTATATGGTCGAGATAGCAGAGAAATATACGCAATACCATTTTGAGAAGCACAAGGGATACGGTACACGGCAGCACTATGAGGCTATCAGGGAGAATGGCCCATGCGAAATACATAGATTAAGCTTTTTGAAAAAGATGCACTGATATGGACATTAAAAATAATAAAAAGCTGCTTGGCAGATGGGGAGAAGAACTCGCATCACGCTATCTGAAAAGGAAGCGTTACACCGTCGTTGCTATGAACTATTATTGCCGCATGGGAGAGATAGATATTATTGCGCAGAACAAAGAGTATGTAGTATTTGCTGAAGTCAAACTGCGCAAAAACAGCGAGCATGGATATGCAAGAGAATTTGTGACAGAACAAAAACAGGAAAAGCTGCGAATAGCAGCTGAAAGTTGGCTGGTACGGAACCCGACGGAGCTTCAGCCGAGATTTGATATAATCGAAATATATGCTCCGCAGGGGATAGAAACAAAGAAGCCACAGATAAATCACATTGAAAATGCATTCTAAAACGGAGGCAAACAAATGAAATATTACAGTACGAGAAATAACAAAACAACAGTAATGGCTTCTGAAGCTATTGCCTCCGGATTAGCGCCGGACGGGGGCCTTTTTGTGCCGGAATCTCTGCCGGAATTGACTTTGAAAGATATCGAAGCGTTCTCAAAGCTCCATTACCGGGAACGTGCGGAAAGAATAATGGGGCTTTTTCTTGACCAGTTCAGCTCTTATGAGCTTCGCTCATTCGTAACGGCTGCATATGGCGAGAATTATGACGATGCCGAGATAGCCCCTGTAAGAAAGATAAATGACAACACAGCCTTCCTTGAACTCTGGCACGGCCCTACCTGTGCATTCAAGGATATGGCGCTTCAGATGCTCCCTCATCTTTTAACGGCTTCTCTTCGCAAAAATGGAGAGACTAAGCAGGTCTGCATACTTGTCGCAACTTCGGGCGATACCGGTAAGGCGGCGCTTGAGGGATTCCGTGATGTGGACGGAACGAGCATACTTGTTTTCTACCCACGCGACGGTGTTTCCGACGTTCAAAAGCTGCAAATGACCACACAGGAGGGAAGCAATGTTCGGGTATGTGCCGTCAAGGGCAACTTTGACGACGCGCAGTCCGGCGTTAAACGCATATTCTCCGATAGGGTGATGGCGCAGCAGCTTTCCGAGCGTGGATATTTTCTCTCATCCGCGAACTCCATCAACTGGGGAAGACTGCTTCCTCAGATCGTGTATTATGTATCTGCATACTGTGACTGTATTAAAAACGGAATGATAAAACTTGGGGATAAGCTGGATTTCTGTGTTCCGACCGGGAATTTCGGAAATATCCTCGCTGGCTGGTATGCAAAGCAGATGGGGCTCCCCGTAGGGCGCTTTATCTGTGCATCAAACTCCAACAATGTCCTGACTGAGTTTATTGAAAGCGGCGTTTATGACCGTAACAGGCCGTTTTATACAACGACATCACCTTCTATGGACATTCTTGTTTCTTCAAACCTTGAGCGCCTGTTGTATTCGCTGTGCAATGACAGCGGGGAGATAAAGGGCTATATGTCTGAGCTTTCCGAGGGCGGCCGATATCAGGTCAGCGAAAAAATAAGAAATGCTATTGCTTCTGAGTTCTCAGCGGGGTGCTGTGATGATGAACGCACAGCTCAGACGATCAAACAGTTTTGGGACGAGTACCGCTATCTCATTGATACGCATACGGCTGTTGCTGCGGCGGTGCTCCAAGATCACAGAGAAAAGACGGGAGAAAGCCAGCCGGTCGTGATCGTGTCAACGGCTAGTCCGTTCAAATTCTGCGATAGTGTAATAAAAGCGCTTGGCGGAAATGCTGATATGACCGGAGCGGAGCTTGTACCCGCGCTCAGCGGGATGACCGGTGTTGTTTCTCCGAAGCCGCTTACAGGTCTTGACAAACGAGCTGTCCGTTTTTCTGACTGTGTCGATAGTTTGGATATGGAGTCTGTTGTCAGCGATTTTCTAAAATAATTATGTAGCCGGGATTTCCCCGGCTGTATTCAGCAGGAGGTTCTGGGGGTAAAGGTTCCGCAGAAAGTCTCTGCCATGCGCTGTGCACTCTCGTTTTTGACGTTGATGCGCTCTGCGCAGCAGCGGTTATCCGTAGTGTGATAGGTGCAGTTCTTAACGCCGCAGGTAACATCACCGATGCAGTCGCAGTTGTTGTTGCAGTTACCGTTTTTCATGGTCTTCCTCCAAAAAAGAATTATTGTATGCCGGCTATGTTATTATCGGCATTGCCTACCCAAATTATACAGGAGCTTAAAATGTCATTATATGCGATAGGTGACCTACATCTCTCTCTCAGTACGAATAAATCGATGACTGTTTTTGGCGGCTGCTGGGAAAATTATGTGGAAAAAATCAAAATCGGGTTTTCTGGGCTGACGCCAGAGGATACCTGCGTTGTCTGCGGGGATATAACATGGAGCATGGATCTGGAGGGAGCGCGTGAGGACTTTTCGTTCATCCATGAGCTTCCGGGACATAAAATAATACTCAAAGGGAACCATGATTACTGGTGGACGACTGCGTCCAAAGCATATAAGTTCTTTGAGGAAAACGGTTTTGACAGCCTTGATGTTCTCAATAACAATTTTTTCCCGCTCGGTGATGATATAGCGATATGCGGTACGCGAGGATGGTTTTACGAGGTGGACAGCGGATCCGCCCACGACAAAAAGATAATGCTGCGTGAGATAGGGCGACTCGAAACGTCGCTGAAAGCGGCGGGGGACAGAAAGAAATATGTGTTTCTTCACTATCCTCCGAAATATGCAAATTATGAGTGCAGCGAGATACTCGACCTATTGGAAAAGTATGAAGTGCCTGTCTGCTGCTCTGGGCATATACATGGCCCGGGTCTCAGAATGGCGTTCCAGGGAATGCACAGAGGGACGATGCACTATATGGTGTCGGCGGATAACATTTTGTTTACTCCGAAAAAACTGCTTAATTATTGAATTTTTGATTGCAATATCAATGTTTCTTTGTTATAATTACTCCCGCATATTTTTGCTTTGCATAAATAATTAAAATTGTATTAAGCCGGTTACAGCCGGATAAGTATTAGGAGGAAATCAGTCCAATGATCGTAAAGAATGTCGAAAAGAAAGAAAAGAACATCGTCAGCTTTGTGGTCGAGGCAGATGCCAACGAGTTCGAGATCGCTGTCAAAGCTGCTTACCAAAAGAACAAGAAAAACATCTCTATTCCCGGCTTCCGCAAGGGAAAGGCCCCCCGCATGGTCATTGAGGGTATGTACGGCGCCGACGTTTTTTATGATGATGCTTTCACCGATCTGTCCCCGGAAGCTTTTGCGTTCGCAATCGAAGAAGAGAAGATCAATGCTGTCGGTATGCCTTCCGTTACAAACTATGAGGTTTCCGATGAGAAAACTCTGAGCATATTCTTTGAAACTGCGGTTTATCCCGAAGTTACACTCGGACAGTATAAGGGTGTTGAGGCTCCCAAGGCCGAAGCGGCTGTCACTGACGAGGATGTTAACAATGAGCTTGACCGCGTCCGCAACCGCAACGCTCGCCTGATCGTTGTTGAACGCGAGGCCAAGGAAGGCGACACTGCTGTTATAGATTTTGAAGGCTTCCTCGACGGCGTTCCCTTTGACGGAGGCAAAGCCGAGGGGCACGAGCTCAAGCTCGGTTCCGGCCAGTTTGTTCCCGGCTTTGAGGAGCAGGTTGTCGGCATGAGGGCCGGCGAAGAGAAGGATATTGACATCACCTTCCCTGAAAACTACCATGAAGATCTGGCCGGAAAGGCTGTAGTTTTCAAGGTCAAGTGCGACGAGGTCAAGGAGACCGAGCTGCCGGAGCTTGACGATGAGTTCGCGAAGGACGTTTCTGAATTTGATACTCTTGATGAGTACAAAAACAGCATCCGTGAACAGATTCTGAAGAGCCGCGAGAATGAGGCTCAGAGCGCGTTTGAAAATGCTGTTATGCAGAAGTGCATTGAGAATATGGACTGCGATATTCCTGAGCAGATGATCGATGAGCGCCAGAAACAGATAGTTACGGATTATTCCAACAATCTGCGTGCGCAGGGCTACAGCCTGGAGCAGTATCTCCAGATGATTGGTCTTGATATGGCCAGCTTCCAGAATTCTGCCCGTCCTACTGCTTTCGGCCAGCTTCAGAACGAAATAATGCTCACTGCCGTTGCTGACGCAGAGGGATGCGAGGCTTCGGACGAGGAACTTGAGGATGAATATAAGAGCTATTCCGAGGCTTATAATGTTGAGGTGCAGACCGTCAAGACCGCCTTTGACCCGGAGATTCTCAAGGGAGATATCCGCCGCAGAAAGGCTGCCAAGATCATAATTGATAGCGCTGTTCCCACGGCAAAGGTCGAAGAGGCTGAAGAACCCAAGGTTGAGGCTCCTGCTGAAGAAAAGCCTAAGAGAACCAGAAAGTCCACCAAAAAGGCCGAGGCTGCCCCTGCAGAGGAGGCCGAAGAATCCAAGGCTGAATAACCTGAATATATTCAGCTCATTTGGGATATGCTCTCTTGGATTCTGATTTCAGGCAAAGGAGAGATCATTAATGAGTTTAGTACCATATGTAGTTGAACAGACAAGCCGCGGAGAACGGTCGTATGACATTTTCTCACGTCTGCTCAACGACAGGATCATAATGCTGTCAGAGGAGGTCAATGACACGACCGCAAGCCTCGTTGTAGCACAGCTGCTTTATCTTGAGGCTCAGGATCCCGACAAGGAGATCCAGTTCTATATCAACAGCCCCGGAGGAAGCGTTACATCTGGCATGGCGATATATGACACCATGCAGTACATCAAATGCGATGTTTCCACGATATGCATAGGTATGGCCGCTTCTATGGGTGCGTTTTTGCTGTCAGCGGGCACCAAAGGCCGAAGGATTGCTCTACCCAACGCAGAGATCATGATACACCAGCCCTCCGGCGGATTCCAGGGTCAGGCGACAGATATCGAGATCCATGCCGAGAATATCCTGCGTATTAAAAATAACCTGACTAAGATACTTGCAGAGAACTGCGGCAAGCCTTTTGAGCAGGTTAAGCTTGACTGCGAGAGAGACCATTTCATGAGCGCCGAAGAGGCTAAGGAATACGGTCTGATCGACAGCATCATTTATAAGAGATAAGGAAATAGTATTCTATGTCGAAAAACGACGAAAACAAAACTATCAGATGCTCATTCTGCGGCAAACCGCAGACTCAGGCGGCGCGTATAATTGCTGGAAACGGCGCATATATATGCGACGAATGTGTCAGACTGTGTATGTCCATAGTCGATGAGAATTATGAGCCCGATGATTATGCCGTTCCGGCGGAACAGAACGAATTTGGACTTTCTCTGGATACGCTCCCCAGACCTGCCGAGATCCGCAAAGTTCTTGACGATTACATTATTGGGCAGGAGCGCGCGAAGGTTGCGCTCTCAGTCGCGGTGTATAATCATTATAAGAGGATACTGTTTGGCTCTGAAAATGATGTTGAACTCCAAAAAAGCAATATTTTGCTGATCGGCCCGACAGGAAGCGGAAAAACCCTGTTTGCACAGACACTTGCAAAAATGCTTAATGTGCCTTTTGCGATCGCTGATGCTACAACGCTTACTGAGGCCGGTTATGTCGGCGAGGATGTTGAAAATATTCTGCTCCGTCTGCTTCAGGCTGCCGATTTCGACGTTGAAAAGGCTGAACACGGCATCATTTATATTGACGAGCTTGATAAAATTTCCCGTAAAAGCGAAAATACTTCCATAACCAGGGACGTCTCTGGTGAGGGTGTACAGCAGGCGCTGCTGAAGATTCTTGAGGGAACAGTAGCCAATGTTCCGCCACAAGGTGGACGTAAGCACCCGCATCAGGAGTTTATTAAGATCGATACGACAAATATCCTGTTTATCTGTGGCGGGGCATTTGACGGCGTCGACAAGATAATCGAGAACCGCATGGACAAAAAAACAATGGGCTTTGGCGCAGAAATAAAAAGTGCCAAAGAGAGGAATGTTGGTGAGATCATGCAGAATATCCAGCAGCACGATCTTCTCAAATTTGGTATAATACCTGAACTCATTGGACGTCTCCCCATACTTGCTCCGCTCAATTCCCTTGGTCGTGACGATCTTGTCCGTATACTTCAGGAGCCTAAGAACGCTCTTACGCGCCAGTATAAGGCACTGATGGAGTATGATAATGTGACGCTCGAATACGAATCCGGAGCACTTGAAGCTATCGCGGATAAGGCTATCGAGATGGAGATCGGCGCGCGCGGACTGCGAAGCGTAATGGAAGGGATCATGACAGATATAATGTATGAGGTGCCATCAGATCCCAGCATTGAAAAGGTTGTCGTTACCGCTGATTGTGTCAATAGCGGGACAAAGCCCGAAGTGCTGCGCAGAAAATCAGCGCCTCAGAGCGCATAAAACCAAAAAGGGGCGTGTCTCGGTGTATTTCGGAGACACGCCCTTTTGTAAAAATCATTTTTCCCGGAAGGGAGGGTAACTTTTGAATAATAACAACACTATTATTGAGCAGCCGGACAGCATCATGACACTTCCGTTGCTGCCGCTGCGCGGAATATCCATATTCCCTGGCATGATAATGAATTTTGATGTTGAGCGTGCGGTCTCAATAGCTGCGCTGAATGCTGCTCTTGGGGCAGATCAGCTCATATTCCTTGACGCACAGCGCGATATCACTGTTGACAACCCGACAGCCGACGACTTGTTTACAGTCGGCACTGTTTGCCGCCTGAAGCAGATGCTCAAGGTTCCTGGAGGAAACTCAGTCCGTGTATTGGTCGAGGGGCTGTACCGAGCCTGCGTTATGAGCATTTCAAGCGATGCCAACGGCTTTTATGCAGAGATTGCCGTTATGGAGAGTGAACATTGTGACAATACTTCGGCCAAAGCGGACGCGCTTATTCGCCGCTGTATAGGACTTTTTGAGCAGTATGCAAATCTCTCGGGCGCTGTTTCTGCAGATATGCTGTTAAATATCATTGCCAGTGATGATCCGGGATACGTTTCGGACTATGTTGCTCAGAACATCTATCTTAAGCACACACAGAAGCAGATACTTCTTGAGGAAGTGCGCCCTATGCGCAGGCTTTCGGCATTGAACCATATGATGGCCCGAGAGGTAAATGTTCTGTCAATGGAACGGGATATAGAGCAGGACACGCAGGATCAAATGTCAAAGGCCCAGAAGGAATATTATCTGCGGGAGCAGATAAAAGCGATACAGAACCAGTTGGGCGAAAGTGAAGATTCTGCAAACGAACAGAATGACTATCGCGAGAGAATTCTTGCCATCGGATTTGATAAGGATATCGAGGATAAACTTCTTAAAGAACTTTCACGCCTTGCAAAGCAGCCGTTTGGCAGCTCTGAAGCCGCAGTGATACGCAGCTATCTTGATATTTGTCTCGATCTTCCGTGGAATACGGAAACCAAGGACACGGTCAATCTTGAAAAGACGAAGAAAATACTCGACGACGATCATTTTGGACTTGACAGGGTCAAAGAGCGTGTACTGGAGTATATCGCAGTTAAGAAGCTGAAGCCTGATTTTAGGGGCGGCGTTATCTGTCTTGTTGGTCCTCCCGGAACAGGTAAAACCAGTATTGCGATGAGCATTGCACGCGCAATGGGACGTAAGCTCGCCAGGATCTCTCTCGGAGGAGTGCATGACGAGGCTGAAATACGCGGCCACCGCAAGACCTATGTCGGGGCGATGCCGGGACGTATTATCAACGGTATCCAACAGGCGAAGAGCAAAAATCCGGTCCTTGTTCTGGATGAGATAGATAAGCTTGGCGGAGATTACAGGGGAGACCCTTCTGCCGCACTGCTTGAGGCGCTTGACTCAGAGCAGAACCATTCATTCCGTGACCACTTCCTTGAGATACCGTTTGATTTGTCTGATGTGCTGTTTATCACAACGGCAAATACGACTGATACAATTCCCAGACCACTACTCGACCGTATGGAGGTTATAGAGCTTTCAAGCTATACTGATGAGGAAAAAGTCCATATTGCGCGCGAGCATCTGTTGCCGAAACAGCGAAAAAAGCATGGGCTGCGTGCAAACCAACTAAAACTCAGTGATGAGGCTATACGGGAGATCATAACCAAATATACACGGGAATCCGGCGTTAGAACTCTTGAAAGAGAGATCGCAGCTGTGTGCAGAAAGGCGGCAAAGGCAATTGCTGATGGCGAATGCAAAACCGTCAATATAAAGGCCTGCAAACTCGAGAAATATCTTGGGACAGCGAAATTCAAGCCGGAACCCGCACGCACGGCCGATGAGGTCGGCTTGGTGCACGGACTTGCGTGGACCAGTGTCGGCGGAGAGGTTCTGGACGTAGAGGTCGGCGTTATGGACGGGAGCGGAAAGCTGGAACTGACCGGAAACCTCGGAGATGTGATGAAAGAATCGGCAAAGGCTGCGTTGTCATATATCCGAAGCCGCGCTGGAAAGCTTGGAATTGACAGTGATTTCTACAATAATAAGGATATCCACATCCATTTTCCTGAGGGGGCAGTTCCGAAAGATGGGCCCTCCGCGGGAATCACGATCTGTATTGGGCTGATCTCAGCGTTGACAGGCCGTCCGGTAAGGCGGGATGTCGCTATGACCGGGGAGATAACCTTGCGCGGCCGTATTTTGCCGATCGGCGGACTGCGCGAAAAAACCATGGCGGCTTTTAGAAATGATATACACACTGTTATCATTCCGGCTGACAACGAGGCGGACCTCAGTGACATTGATCCTGCGGTCAGAGCCGCGCTGAATTTCATCACGGCAAGTCATGCCGACGGTGTTATTGACATTGCGCTCGGAAAGAGTATGCCGCCGGTAGAGCTTGACGCTGTCGCAACTGAGAAGACAGAACTTGTTCCTGCCGCCAAAGGCGGCGCCTCAAAGGGTTCTGCGACTATAAGACAGTGAGTGTGTGAACATGAATATTCACAACGTAGAGTTTATAAAATCTGCTGTAAAACCAGCTGATTTTATAAGAGATGGCCGCCCCGGAATCGTATTTGCCGGAAAATCCAACGTTGGAAAATCTTCGGTAATAAATCGGCTCCTTCTCAGAAAAAACTTTGCCAGAGTCGGCTCGTCTCCGGGAAAAACCGTTCATATCAATTATTTTTTGGTTGATAAGAAAGCGTATTTTGTAGATCTGCCGGGCTATGGTTATGCGAAGGTGTCTCAAAGCGAGAAAGAGCGATGGGGTCGCCTTATGGAGCAGTTTTTTGCATCTGAGGGATTGATTACTCTCGGTGTTATGATAACGGATAGCCGCCATAAACCGACTGCGGATGACCAGACAATGGCACAGTGGTTTCTAAGTTCCGGATGCCCGCTGGTTGTTGTTGCAAATAAATGCGACAAGCTTAAAAAAAGTGAGTACGAGCCAAATACTGTGCATATCAGAGAGACTCTCGGCCTTCCGGAGGAAGTTCCTGTGCTGCTCTTTTCTGCCGAGAAATCGACCGGCAGGGAGGAACTTATGTCTGAAATACTGAAATATGTATAAATCAAAGGGCGCGGTTTTACAACGCGCCCTATTTTTTTATTTATCAATCAATAAGACAAGCGGTAAACATACCTATACACTTGTTTTTTATCAGTTTTATTGTTATAATAAATCATTAAAACCAAGGCGGATTTTTAAGTGAATGCTTTATTAAACATCTGGAATGGCCTCGATTGGTCGTTTATAACTGACACTTTGCTGTCAATAATACCAGCACTGGTATGTATTACGCTGCATGAGCTGAGTCACGGGTTTGTAGCATATAAACTTGGTGACAATACGGCGAAGGATATGGGAAGGCTCACGCTCAACCCGATTAAGCATATTGACATTTTCGGGCTTCTGATGATGGTTGTGTTCAAGTTCGGCTGGGCAAAGCCGGTACCGGTAAACATGAATAAATTTAAAAATCCCAAAAAAGGAATGGCTGTAACCGCACTTGCGGGGCCGGTATCCAATGTCATTATCTGCTGTGTTGTGCTGTTTATATACGGCCTTGTCTATTTTCCTCTGGTTCGTGCGGGGTCGGAATTTGCGGATTCCGTTCTGACAATGATTTCAACAACAGCTTATCTTAGCCTTGCATTAGCTGTTTTTAACATAATACCGATTCCTCCGCTTGACGGATCAAAAGTGCTTTTTTCCGTCTTGAGCGAAAACGCATATTACAAACTTATGCACTATGAGCGCTATGGAATGATATTTCTGATGGTGATCGTTGCTACCGGAATACTCAGAATGCCTCTTGCGAGTATCACAGGCTTTCTGTTTGACAAGTTGTTTGTAATAGCGCAGCTTGCTTTTAAGCTTGTAAGCAAATTTATGTGAGGTTTTTTATGGAACCTACTTTCCATCTTGAGGGTGTTATCAGATCAAAAGAAGAAATGCAGGACTTTGAAGGTCCCCTGAATCTTATTCTGATGCTCCTGTCAAAAAATAAAATCGAGATAAGAGATATTCAAATATCATTGATACTCGACCAGTACCTTGAATATATCGCGAAAATGCAGGAGCTCGATCTTGAGATCGCCAGCGAGTTTGTCCAAATGGCTTCAAACCTGCTGTATATTAAGACCAAAATGCTTCTTACGGGGGATGAGGAGGTATCCGAGCTTGAACTGCTCATGTCAAGTCTTGAACAGCTCAGGGCGAAGGACGCCTATGCATCTATTCGTGCTGTTACTCCGGAGATCTCAAAGATGAGTATGCGCGGACTTCTTCTGTATTCTACTCCGGGCGAAACGCTTCCAAAATACGGAGAATACAGCTACAAGCACGACGGTGTTGAGCTGCTTCAGGCACTTTATTGTGTGTTTTCCCGCGGAGGTAAAACCCCTGAAGAAGAAAAGAACTACTCGCGCATTGTACCCAAGCGCATTACATATCCGGTCGAGGACAAGAGCCGGCAGCTGATTGAGCTGCTTCGCGAAAGGGGCAGCGAGCATATGTCCGAGCTGTATAAGCTGTGTGTAAGCCGATCGGAGGTAGTTGCCACATTTGTTTCAGTACTGGAACTATGCAGCATCGGAAGCATTTTTATAACGCTTGATGGCGACAAGCTTCTTGTGAATTTTGTTGGCGGAGACGCTGAGCATGTCCTGCAAAATTTCAGCGTTGAATGAGGAAAAGTGATGGAAAAAAACGAGATAAAATCTGCAATTGAAGCTATACTCTTCGCCTCTGGAGATCCGGTTCCGATCGATAGAATAGCCGCCGTTTTGGGAGTTTCCGCCGAAGAAACTGACAAATGCGCAAAAGAGCTCTCTGATGAATTCAATTTTAACCGCAGAGGAATAAGGCTTGTAAAGCTGAACGAGATGCTTCAGTTGTGTTCCGCACCGGAGTGGGCAACGGAGATTTCCCATGCGCTGGAACAGCGTAAGCCGCCGAAGCTGACACAGGCTGCGCTCGAGGTGGCTGCAATCGTAGCGTATTATCAACCGGTAACAAGAGCTTATATTGAGCAGGTGCGTGGCGTCGACAGCTCCTATACTGTTGGAGTGCTTACTGAGCGCGGCCTGATAGAACCCTGTGGTAAATTGGACGTTCCGGGCAGACCGACTTTGTTTAAAACAAGCGAACTGTTTTTGCGCACCTTGGGGATATCTTCTCTTGAGGAACTGCCGGAGCTGCCTGATATGACTACAGATGAAGGTCTGGAAAAGCTTGAAAGCGCTATAGAGGCGCTTAAGGCTGCAGACGATGGACAGATGGTAATACTTGAGGATGGAAGTCTTGCAGAGAGCGTTAAATAAGCCGGCAGTCGGCTTTATTTGATACGGGGGCGATAAAATTTGGCTGTATTGACAATAATATTACTTGTCCTTGCGCTTATTCTGCTCCTTCCGGTCGGCGCAGACGCCTGTGTTAATAATTCAGGTGGATATATCAAAATTAAAGCTGGGCCGGTGAGCTTCAGGCTGCCTCAATTTTCAGACAAAATTAAAAAATCCAAGACCAAAAAAGACAGAAAAACAAAAGCGGACAACGAGGCTGAAATAGGGAAAAAAAAGCGGCATAAAAGTCCCACGGTTAAAGATCTTTTTCCTATAATTAAAATGGGTCTTCATGCTCTTGGTCGTTTCAGGAGAAGACTTTGTGTCGATTTACTGGAGGTAAATCTTATCTGCGGAGGATCTGATCCTTATAACACCGCGATAAGCTATGGTTATATTTCAGCTGCTGCCGGAGCGCTGCTGCCCTTTGCAGACAGGGCCTTTAAAATCAGAGAGAAGAAGATAAACATCGATGTTGACTTCGACAGCGGATGTTTTGTCTATTACGCGAGACTGATATTGACCATACAGGTTTGGGAAGTTATTTCTATTGCATTCGCGTTTTTATATGAATTTACAGCATACAAGATAAAGCGGCGCAAGGAAAACCGCAGACATGAAAGGAATGATAATGATGGAGAATCAGATCAGCGAACTTATGAACGTAACAATGACAAATCTCAAAAACATGGTGGATGTAAATACGATTGTCGGAGAACCGATAACATCGCCTGATGGCATTATGCTGGTGCCGGTTTCCCGCGTGAGCTTTGGATTTGGAAGCGGCGGGAGCGATTTCCCTATCAAGGATAAGGAACAAACCGGTTTCGGCGGCGGAAACGGAGCAGGTGTTAAAATCGAGCCTATCGGATTTCTCATCGTCAAAGATGGCAATGTCCGCATGCTGAATATCACACCTCCGGCTGGATCGCCTGTTGACAGGATACTTGATCTTGTTCCGGATGTTCTTGACCGTGTCGAAGGATTCATTAACAGCAGGAATTCAAGCGAAGAATAACTTTTTGGATAAACCGTAACAGATCTGCTAATAATAAGCACTGCCCAAATTCTGATAGGGTGGTGCTTATTTATGAAAAGGTTTATTGCGGCTTTTGCCGCGCTTATTATTACTATTGCGGCATGCCCGGAGACATATGCAGTTTCCTCTGCGCCTGACGTGAGTGCCGGCGCAGCTATAGTTATCCATGCCGACACGGGCAACGTCCTGTATGAGAAAAACTCTGATGAGCAAATGCTCATTGCGAGTACTACAAAGCTGATGACGGCTCTTGTAGTTTTGGAAAATTGCCAGCCGGACGAAATGGTTGAGATAAAAACCGAGTATACGCTGGTTGAAGGTTCTTCGATGTATCTGAAACCGGGAGACAGCTATACTGTCGAGCAGCTGCTTTATGGATTGATGCTTGCGTCAGGAAATGACGCCGCCCTGGCCCTTGCATATCATACAGGCGGAAGCGTCGAGGGATTTGCGGACATGATGAATGAGGAAGCAGCCAGGCTTGGCCTGTCCGGCAGCAGTTTCAAAAATCCGCACGGGCTCGATGCTGAAGGCCACTATTCCTGCGCTCGCGACTTGGCGGAGATCATGCGCGAAGCGATAAAGGACGAGCTGTTTTGCGAGATCATATCCACCCGCACCTATACCTGCGGGGAACAGACCTATGTAAATCACAACAAATTGTTGTGGAACTGTGAGGGCGTTATCGGCGGCAAAACAGGTTATACCATAGCGGCAGGTAGGAGCCTTGTCTCATGCTGTGAACGCGGAGGGATGAAGCTGATATGTGTAACATTGTCAGATCCAGACGACTGGAATGATCATGCCGCGCTCTACGATTGGGGATATGAAAATTACGAGTATGATAACCCTTTGGGCACCTTTGCCAGAATTTCGGTTCCTGTTATTTCCGGTGAAAGCGAGAGAGTGACAATTGCGGTGTCCGGAGACTTTCGTGTGTTCAGGGAAAAGGGCGTAAAGGCCAAAATTGAAACGGACATGGAGCGATTTGTATTTGCACCGGTGAGTGCCGGGGATATTGCGGGCCGGGTCAAGGTCATTATTAACGGGGAGACGGTTTCAGAAGCTGAATTGTGTTTCTGTGAGAGTGTAGAGCTTGATAAAAGTGCGGCTCTGACACCCTGGGAAAGATTTAAGAGACTTTGGTATATGTCTATGCGTTATGGGTACACAATGCCGTATTGAACGGAGCGATGATTATGGTGCAGCGACTGCAAAAGATAATATCTGCGGCGGGAATAACTTCCCGCCGCGCGGCTGAAAAGCTTATATCAGATGGCAGAGTTAAAGTTAACGGTGTGACCGCGATCTTAGGCGACAGCGCAGATCCAGAAGTAGATGTCATCACGGTGGATGAAAAGGCCATTTCAGCGGATGAACCCAGGGTATACATAATGCTCAACAAGCCGCGCGGTTACGTAACCACGCTCAGTGATGAGCACGGAAGAAAATGTGTTTCCGACCTGGTGGCAGACGCCGGTGTGAGACTTTATCCGGTTGGACGGCTCGATATGGATTCCGAGGGGCTTCTGTTGATGACAAATGACGGCTCTGCGGCAAATGCGCTGATGCATCCCTCGAACGGGATCATAAAGACCTATCTTGTCACTGTCTCTGGTGCGGAAACAGAAAAATCGATCGACCGGCTGAAGGACGAATTTTTGCTTGACGGCAGGCGAGTCAGGGCTGCAAGTGTAAAAACAACAAGTCTTTCCGATGACAGGGCTGTTATCGAGATCGGTATCATGCAGGGACTAAACAGGCAGATAAGGCGAATGTGTGAGATGGCAGGACTTAGGGTTCACAGGCTGCGCCGTATAGAGGAAGGAAACTTGCATTTGGGCTCGCTCCGCAGTGGAAAATGGCGGTACCTGACTGCCGATGAAGTGGAATATATCAAATATATGCAAAATAAGGGCGTCACAAAGAAGTGACGCCTTTGTTTTGCAGGATTAGTATCAGAAAAATGCAATTTGTGCTTGCAATTTGCCCAAAGTCCTGTACAATAACATTTGATATGCTGGAACTTGCATCAAACTTGCAATTATTACTGTTTAGGGAGCAGGGGAAATGGAAAAAGATATATTATCTCAAATAAAAATGGCCAGCCAGACGTTCTCCAAAGGGCAGCGCCTGATTGCACAATATATAACCGAAAACTTTGATAAGGCGGCGTTCCTCACGGCGGGGAAGCTCGGGAAAACTGTCGGCGTCAGTGAATCGACTGTCGTTCGTTTTGCGGCTGAACTGGGCTATGACGGCTATCCGGGCATGCGCAAAGCGCTTCAGGATCTGGTGCGCAACAGACTGACCTCTGTTCAGCGTATCGAGGTTGCAAAAGAGATGATCGACGACAGAAACGTTCTTAAAGCGGTTCTGGGAGCGGATATTGACAAGCTTCAGACTACTCTTGATGAGATAGACCAGTCAAGCTTTGATGCGGCGGTAGCGGCCATTTTGAATGCGAAAAACGTCTATATCGTAGGTATGCGGTCGTCAACTTCGCTCGCAAACTTCATGGGCTTTTATCTGAATCTCATACTCAGTAATATAAGGCTCATTCATGACACATCCGTCAGCGAGGTGTATGAACAGATTTTCCGTATAGGCGCCGGAGATGTTTTCATCGGCATAAGCTACCCGAGGTATTCAAGCCGCACTGTCAAGGCCATGCAGTTTGCTAAATCGACGGGAGCAACTGTTATCGGTATAACAGATGGACCAAGCTCGCCTTTTGTTGAACTGGCCGATATAAACCTGTTTGCAAAGAGCGATATGGTCTCCTTCCTGGATTCGCTTGTTGCCCCGATGAGTCTGATTAATGCTCTCATTGTTTCCATAGGAATAAGACACAGCGAATCACTGAGTGAGACATTCAGAAAACTTGAAGGGATATGGTCCGACTATGACGTCTATGAAACCATCCAGGAGAGCTGATGTCGTCGTAATCGGCGGCGGAGCAGCCGGCATGATGGCAGCTCTGGCGGCTGGAGGAAGGGGCCTTTCTGTCATACTGCTGGAGCCAAATAAATTTCTGGGAAGAAAACTCAGAATAACAGGAAAAGGCCGGTGCAATATAACTAATAACTGTGATATACGGGAATTTATGAAAAATGTTCCCAGAAACCCCAAATTCCTTTACAGTTCTCTTAATTCCTTTTCACCGACAGATGTGATAGCTTTTTTTGAGGAAAATGGTTTGCCGACAAAAACCGAAAGGGGTAACCGTGTTTTCCCTGTTTCGGACAATGCAAACGACGTTGCGGATATACTTGTTAGGATGCTGAGCAGTGCCGAGGTTGAGGTCGTTAAAGCAGCTGCAAAGCGTATATTGTATGAAGAAGGTCGAGTCATTGGTGTTGAGACGGACACAGGCAATATATCCTGCGATGCGGTTATTGTCTGTACCGGAGGACGCTCTTATCCCAAAACAGGGTCGACTGGAGACGGATATGTATTTGCCAGAGCGGCCGGTCATACGGTAATTGAGCCGGCCTCATCGCTTGTACCGCTTGTTGAAGCTGGTTCCACTTGTAAGGAATTGATGGGACTTTCATTGCGCAACGTCTCCATAGTAGTACTCGAGGACGGGAAAAAAATATATTCTGATTTCGGAGAGATGCTGTTTACCCACTTTGGTGTTTCCGGCCCGCTCATACTCTCTGCTTCCGCGCATATGAGATGTTTCGGCAAGTGCGAATATAGAATTTTGATAGACTTAAAGCCAGCTCTTGATGATGCCGCGCTGGACAGGCGTGTCCTGTCCGATTTTGAAAAGTATCACAACAGTGATTTTACTAACTCATTAAATGACCTTCTGCCCAAAAAGCTGATACCGGTCATTGTGCAGATGTCGGGAATAGAGCCGCGCGTTAAAGTACATTCAATAACGCGAGAACAGAGGCTCGGGCTTGTAAAACTTTTAAAAGCCTTTCCTGTCAGGATTTCCGGAACACGCCCTATAGACGAGGCAATTGTCACGTCCGGCGGAGTAGATGTACGGGAAATTGACCCCAGAAGCATGCAGTCAAGATTGGTAGACGGCTTGTACTTTGCCGGCGAGGTTCTTGATGTGGACGCATACACCGGCGGGTTCAATTTACAGATCGCATGGTCCACAGGAAGAAAAGCGGGCGAAAACGTTCTGATATAATAATTTTATGGAGATTAGTTAATGGAAAACAGATTGATCAGAGTTGCCATCGACGGACCCTCTGGAGCTGGAAAAAGCTCTCTTGCTAAGGGCGTTGCATCAAAAATGGGATTTACCTATGTAGATACCGGTGCGATTTACCGTACAGTTGGCCTGGCTGCTCAGAAGAGAGGGATATCCTCAAAAGATACTGCCGCCATTGAGGCACTGCTTCCGGAGCTTGATATAGAGATACGGCATATAAATGGAGTTCAGTGTATGTTTCTCTGGGGAGAGAATGTATCTGATGAGATAAGAACTCCGCTCAGTTCGATTTATGCCTCAGATATCTCTGCGATACCTGCAGTACGTGCATATCTGCTGGACATGCAGCGGGAAATTGCTGGCCGGTCAAGCGTTGTTATGGATGGACGGGATATAGGCACAGTTGTCCTTCCGGATGCCGAACTGAAGATATTTCTGACTGCAACGATCGAAGAGAGGGCGAGAAGGCGCTATAATGAGCTTTTGGCGAAGGGAGATACAAGCAGCTTTGAGGATGTGCTCAGAGATCTGGCTTATCGGGATAAACAGGACGCTGAACGCACGACAGCTCCTCTAAGGCCCGCCAAAGACTCTATTTTGATCGATAACTCCAGCATGACATTGCAGGAGGGGATAGACGAGCTCTGTAATCTTATTAAGGAGTGTCAAAGCAAATGACTACAGGATATAAAATCATTTATGCAATTATATGGCCTATTTTCAGAGTCTTGTGGCCCTGCAAAATATATGGCAAGGAGAATATCGTTGATGGAGCCTGTATAATCTGCGCAAACCACTCGGCGCTCATCGACCCCATACTGATCGCATTTGCCTTGGGGAGAAAAAGAATGATACATTTCATGGCGAAATTTGAGCTTTCCACGGCACCCATTTTGGGCTGGATACTCAACAAATGCGGAGTTTTCTATGTCAAGAGAGGCGAGTCAGACATCGGTGCAATAAGGACTGCTATGAAATATCTGAAAAACGGTGAGCGCATTATGATGTTTCCTGAGGGGACACGAGTTAGTTCAGAGGACGGAGGCGCAGCAAAAAGAGGAGCTGTATCACTCGCGTCCAAGCTGGGGGTGCCCATTATTCCAATCAACATACCGCGTGACAAGAAGCCGTTCAGACGCATTGAAATACATATAGGTGAAGCCTATTACATTGAAAAATCCGGACGTGATGAGTTGGAGCACAGAGCGGCTGAACTCATGGAACGTATAAATTCCCTCGGAGGAAAAACTGCATGATGAAGTTGGTCACCGCTAAGAGTGCCGGCTTCTGCTTTGGAGTCAGCCGTGCGGTAAAAATGACGGAGGAGGCGCTTAAGGAAGACGGTGCCTGTTGGTGTCTCGGGGAACTCATACACAACAAAGATGTTGTACAGCGGCTTGAAACGGGCGGGCTTCTGACTGCGGACACGCCGGATAAGATACCGGACAATGCTAGAGTCATAATACGGTCACACGGCGTTGGAAGAAACGTTATAGAGCAGCTCAAAACCAAAGGATGCGGTATTATCGACTGTACTTGTCCGAAGGTTTCCCACATACATAAGCTCGTTTCCGATGCGGCGGCGGATGGCAGAGAGATTATTATAATTGGAGAAAAGAGCCACCCGGAGGTGGAAGCTATCTGTGGATGGTGTGACCATGCGCAGGTTTTTTCCTCTGATTCCGAACTTGAAAGCTGGCTGATGGAAGAGCCTGAGCGAGCTGCGCTGCCAATTACGGTCGTTTTTCAGACGACGCAGACTCAGGCTGTGCTTAAGCTTTGCAAAAAATTAATAAAAAAAATGTGTACAAACGCTGTTTTGTTTGATACAATATGTGGTGCTACATTTACCCGTCAAAAAGAGGCAATGGAATTGTCCAAAAAATGCGGTGCTATGGTCGTAATCGGCGGCAGACACAGCGCAAACAGTGTACATCTTGCTGAAATATGCAGGGAAAACTGTTCCTGCGTCCAGTTCGTTGAAAATGCATCAGAGCTGGACATTACCGTACTTCGCGGGTACGAAATGGTTGGTATCACCGCTGGCGCGTCAGCTCCGGCGTGGATTATAAAGGAGGTAAAACAACAGATGAGCGACGAAATCAAGATCGAAGAAATCGAAACCCAACAGGAAATTACAGAGGCCCCCGCGGCTGAAACTGCCGAAGCGGCAGCAGAGGTCGAAATACCCGCACAGGAGGAGCCCGTCGCTGAAGTGCCCGCAGTCGAAAAGCCCGATTCGGAAAAGACTTTTGATGAACTGCTTGAAGATTCTATCAAGACGATATATAACGGAGACACTGTTACCGGCATAGTTGCCGCTATCACCAACACCGAAATAAGCGTTGATTTGGGCACCAAGCATTCCGGCTACATCCCCGTATCCGAGTTTACCGATGATCCCGACGTCAAGATCGAGGATGTTGTCAAAGTCGGAGACACTATCGAAGCGTGCGTGGTCCGTGTTAATGATGTCGAAGGCACTGTCAAACTCTCTAAGAAGCGTCTTGACGCTGTCAAGAACTGGGCTGACATTGAGCAGGCGGCTGAGGACGGCACTGTTGTTGAAGGCACTGTCACTGAGGAGAACAAGGGCGGCGTTGTCGTTACTATCCGTGGTATCCGTGTTTTCGTTCCCGCTTCGCAGTCCGGACTTGGAAGAGACGTTCCCATGACCGAGCTTGTTGGTAAGAAGGTCCGTCTTAAGATCAATGAGGTCAACCGTGGCCGCCGCCGCGTTGTCGGAAGCATCCGCGCTGTCACCTATAGGGAGCGTCGTGAGAAGGCTGAGAAGATTTGGAGCGAGATCGAAGTTGGCAGCCGTTATCACGGAACTGTCAAGTCAATGACCAGCTATGGCGCGTTTGTTGATATTGGCGGCATCGACGGTATGGTACATGTTTCTGAGCTGAGCTGGCAGCGCATCAAGCAGCCTTCTGACGTTTTGAACATCGGCGATGAGATCGACGTTTATGTCATCAGCTTCGATAAAGAGAAGCGTAAGATCTCCCTGGGCTATAAGGATCCCAATGAGAATCCCTGGCTCAAGTTCACCAACGCATATAATGTTGGCGACGTTGCCAATGTCACCGTCGTTAAGCTCATGCCCTTTGGCGCGTTTGCTGAGGTCATTCCCGGCGTTGACGGCCTGATCCATATTTCCCAGATCGCAAATCGCCGTATCGGCAAGCCCGAAGATGTTCTTACAGTTGGCGAGTCTGTCGATGCGAAGATCACTAACATCGATAACGAGAAGCAGAAGATATCTCTGTCCATCAGAGCCCTGTCCGAGCCCGAACCGGCTCCAGCACGCAGGGAACCTGAGGAGAAGATCGTTGAGGAGCCTGTTGCAGAGGCTGATGCTCTTGTCTATGAGATTTCTGCCACTGGCGAAGCAAAGGGATTTATTCCCGAGATCGACGACGCTGAGTAATTATATTGCATCACTGAAAAAGAAGCGCAGGCAACTGCGCTTCTTTTTTATTGGTATAAATAGCTCTTCCGGCGATTTGCCTTGCTAAAAAATCTATAATAGTATATAATATTTTTGAATAGATATACATTTTGGCTTGTAGTATGGCTGTTGAAGGGAGCGGTGGCACTTGATCTATAATGTTGGAGATATGGTAACTCATCCTCTGCATGGCGCTGGTGTGATAGCGGGCATTGAAACCCAACGAATAGACGGAAATAGTCGTGAATACTATATCCTGAAGCTGCCAAACGGTGATATGAAGGTCAAAATCCCTGTGGATGCTTCTGACAAAGTCGGCGTCCGTCCGATCATAAGCGCGGACGAGGCGGAGAGCATTTTATGCGCCATAACGAAGATAGAAGTCAATATGACGTCTAACTGGAACAAACGATATCGTGAGAATATGGAAAAGCTCAAAACCGGAAACCTTATTGAGGTTGCCTCTGTCATCAAAGGCTTGCTTCTGAGAGATAAGGAAAAAGGACTGTCCACTGGGGAGAG
>CAZIHY010000026.1:15868-25461 GCA_964539115.1 uncultured Oscillospiraceae bacterium | reverse complement strand
AGGAGGAAAAATATGGAGCAGTTGAGAAGTAAGCGCGGCTTTATCTGCGATATGGATGGAGTCATATATCATGGCAACCGTCTGCTGCCTGGCGTTAAGGAATTTGTCGAGTGGCTGTACAGGGAGAAGAAAAATTTCCTGTTTCTTACGAACTCGTCGGAGCGTTCTCCAAAGGAACTTCAGCAGAAGCTTGCACGGATGGGTCTTGAGGTGGACGAACGCCATTTCTACACAAGCGCGCTGGCGACCGCGAAGTTCATAAGCAGCCAGTGTCCCAATGGAAGCGCCTATGTGATCGGCGGCGCGGGTCTCATTATGGCTCTGCACGACGCTGGCATCACGATGAACGATGTCGACCCCGACTATGTTATAATCGGCGAGGGCAACGCCTATAATTATGAGAACATTCTCAAAGCTGTGCGCCTTGTCATGAGAGGCGCGAAGCTCATCGGGACCAACAGCGATTTGACTGGTCCTACGGAGGACGGAATAATTCCGGCCTGCCGGGCGATGATCGCACCTATAGAGATGGCGACCGGCCAGTCGGCATATTTTGTCGGAAAGCCTAATCCGCTTATGATGCGCACGGGATTGCGCATACTGGATGTTCACTCTGAGGAAGCTGTCATGATAGGCGACCGTATGGATACGGATATAGTCGCCGGCATCGAGACAGGTTTGGACACGGTTTTGGTTCTGTCCGGCGTGACGACCGTGAGCGATATTGAAAAATTCCCATACCGTCCGCGGCTGGTTCTGAACGGAGTCGGCGATATTGTCGGAGCGGCGGATAACGAAGAATAAGCAGGAGACCAGGAAGCATATGGTCTTTTGCTTATTCTTTTTTAAATAGAGTTTTGTATACAAAATATAATTCACGGTTGGATGATTTGTACAATATTTCGCTATATAAATATTTGAAATTTATGCAACAATGCGATATGATACTTATTAGTACGATAGTCTTATATGCGGAAAGGATGATATGATGTACGGAAATCTTACAACGGAGCAGCTTGCGCGTAAATGGCAGGATAAGTTCGAAGTCAGGAACCTGATGAGCAAGTATGCCTCATCGTTTCTGATGAAGAGGGAAAAGATCATATATGATACCTGCTTCTGCTCGGGTACAAACAGGCCGACTCTCGGCCTGAACAATGGCTATTACGTTGGCGAGGAGGCTATACGCAGCTATTTTGACGCTGTGGACGCCAATACGCAGAAGAAATCCAAGCTGGTGCAGAAACTGTTTCCGGAGTTTCTGGCCCACCGCAGTGACGAGGATATCCACGGAGCCGGTGAAAGCACCGTATTCCCGATCGTTGCCGGCGTTGTAGAGATCGCGGATGACAGGGAGACGGCAAAGGGCTGCTGGCTCTGCTTTGGCGCGGATGTTTCCATTGGAACGGACGGACCGGTCCACCGCTGGCAGTACGGCTCTATGGCGGCGGACTTTATCAGGGAGGATGGACAGTGGCGCATCTGGCATCTCAAGCATATCATCGACCTTGATGCGCCCGGCGGTTCGGATTGGACTAAGGAGCCGAAGATATATGAAGATTTGCCCGAGTTTGAGGAGCTGCGCGGCCTTAAATTGCCGGAGCCCACGGTTCCGGAGAAGGTGCACGCGCCGTTTTATGTCGGACGTCCGTTTTCTCCGCTGCTTCCGGTTCCGGTGCCCTACGACAGCTTTGAGAATACTTTCAGCTACGGCGTTTAAGGAGGGGAAAACATGTCTGAAGAAGTAAAAAAGGTCGCAGATCTCGATATACCGGCGATCAAGCTTGACAACCTCGAGCAGTTCGAAAAGGAGCTCGGCATCGGAAAGAACATAATGCGGGAGCTCAGCGAGGATGAGCAGATACGCAGAGTGTGGGACAGGGAAGAGGTCAAGGAGGCCATGTACCGCCATGCGCATTATTACACCAGCAACGAGCGAGAACGCGAGATAGAGGAGTTATGGGTCAGAGAGCCGGAGAATATGAAAACCGCTTCCTACGGCCGCAACTGGGGTTATTATATTGGTATGGACGAGATAAAGAAATATTATCTCGACAACAACACGATAGGCGACGGCTGCATGCTGTTCCAGCCTGTCAGCACCGACCTGATACAAGTCGCGAACGACGGAAAGACCGCCCGCGGCATGTGGTATTCCATGGGCTATATGACAGTCGTCGAGGACGGAGCGACAAACGCCGAGTGGTTGTTTGAGCGCGTCTGTGCCGACTTTGTCAGGGAGAAGGACGGCTGGAAGATCTGGCACCTGTTCATCGGAACTGATGTCGCAGTCCCACCGTCTGAGAAGTTTGATGACCAGCCGGTGTATCCGCCGAAGAATTTCAGTATAGGCGAGCGCGAATTTGTGCGCGAGGGCGTCGGGCCGACGATGCCGATGATGGCCTATACGCCGGAGTTCAACTGGTACTGCTATCCCGAGATGCCGTTTGCCTACGACACCTATGATCCCGCGCGCGGCTGCGGCTATGAGGGCAATCCCGAGTATAAGAAGGAGTCCAAATGATGAGCAGAGAAATGTCCGTTTCTGAGATGATACGCAACGCGGCCATTATGTACGACGTTGAAAACGGCCTGGGCTACCACTGCTATATGCACGCCTGTGGCTACTATGAAGAGCAGTCGGTCATTAATAACTCGATTTCCGAGGACCATACGGTCGCCCACGGCTTTGGAGGATTTATCGGCGCCGAAAGCGCGTGGCACAACTGGAACGGCAACCTCCAGTACAGGGCCGAGGTAAACTACCACGAGGTGCGAGAGCGTTATCCGCAGGTGGGCGAGATGAAAACCAACCAGAAAAACGCGCTTCTGGAATCTGCCATACATACCCAGGCTTCCAATATATATGAGATCGCAGAGGATGGTCAGACTGTGCGCGTATCGATGTACACACCCGGGCTCATTTACAGCGTTTTGAATCCCAACGGGCGCAAGGACGGCACATGGCTCTGGGAGCGCTACGGCATCGAATATAAGTTCGAGCGCGGGCGATGGGTAGAGTGGCACACCTGCGTCTGTCCGGACTTCGGAGGAAAGCTGGACGCGGCTAACTGGGGGGTGGACGGATATAAAAGCGAATGTGATATCCGCGACGGCAGAAAGGAGCGCCCGCCTGTAATACCGCCAATGCCCCCTGACGTTCCGGGACCGGTCCACAGGCAGTATTCGATTGCCTTTCCGCATTATGACACCGTGCCATGGCCTGTACCGTATGACACCTGGGAGAATTCGCCGAACTATACCCCGCGTACCCTTCCGGCGCTTAAAGAGGGCAGCGGCGTTTGAAAACTCACAGATCGGAGACGTTTGATAGCGTCTCCGATCTGTTTTGATGTAATTGCCGGGATGCTGTCCATAATCCGAAAGATGCAATACATTGACGATGCAATTTCAGCATGATATTATATGAAAAAAGGATACCAATGATTGACAAGGAGAAATATATAGATGAAAAAATACGACATTGCGATAGTCGGCGGCGGCGCTTCCGGCATGGCGGCGGCCATCGCGGCGGCGGAGAATGGTGCGTCTGTTTTGGTGATTGAGGCAAATCCAAAGGTCGGCGGCAACGGTATTTTCCCCATGGGTATTTATGGAATAGACAGTCCGGTCCAGCGCAGAAGCCTTATCTATACATCAACGGAGGAGGCTTTCCGGTCCTGTATGGAGTATTCCCACTGGAAGCTGGACGCAAGGCTCGTGCGCAAGATAATCGACAAGACCGGCGACACGATCGCGTGGCTCGAGGATATGGGAGTTCGTTTTGATCAGGTCATCCATCACACTCCTAACCAGGCGCCCGAGGTGTTCCACATCGTTGCGCCTCCGGTCACGACAGGTACGACCGTTATGAATGCGATGGAAAAGCGCGCAAACGAGCTCGGCGTTGAGTATATGGTCCGCACGAGGGCGAAAAAGCTTAAGCTTGATGAACAGGGCAGAGCTTGTGGTGTCATAGCGGAGAACGCACAGGGCGAGACAGTTACAGTCGAGGCAGGAAAGGTCATTCTCTGCGCCGGCGGCTTTGCGGGCAATGAGGAGCTTATAGCAAAGTTCTTCCCAAAGTACAATCCCGATAATTTTATTCATATGCACGGTATGCGCTACAAGGGCGAGGGCATATTGATGGCTCTCGAGGCCGGGGCTGAGGTCGAGGGCAACTTCGCAATGGAGATGGGCGCGCCCAAGATGGTCGACGGAAACGAGATAGGGCTGCTGCTTGGCAAGCCCTTCAATATCTGGCTCAATGCGGACGGCGAGCGCTACTGCAATGAGAGCGATGTGGATAACTTTGTGAACGTCGCAAACGCAAGTTCCCGCCAGAAGAACGGTATCGTATATGTGTTCTTCAACAAAGAGCTGTACGAGCGCGCGCTGGTGACTCCGAGAAGCCCGCTGGAGCGAATCTCTATCCCTGCGGAGGCGGAATCCCGCATGGATAAGACAGTGCAGAAGAAGATAGATGCGGGATTGCTCTGCATCTCGGACAGCCTTGACGGAATAGCGGAGTTTATGGGTATCTCCACGGAGAAGCTGAAGGCTACAGTTGAGGAATACAACAACTCCTGCCTGCACGGCTACGATGAGTATTTCGGCAAATCACGCCGCGACCTGCTTGCCATAGAGGGCGGACCGTACTACGTTATCAAGGCGGGCGTGGACATGATAGCAACCCACGGCGGTATCCGCACAAACACGGACCTTGAGGCGCTAAAGGCGGACCGCACACCGGTAGGAAACCTCTATATCGCGGGGACCGATGTCGGCGGACTGGATGCGGACGTCTACAATATGACAATGAGCGGCCACGCTTTCGGCTTTGCCGTCAATACCGGGCGTCTGGCAGGAGAGGCCGCATCAAGAGCCTGAACTGGTCTTGAGATCCGGAATATAAAATAAAAATGCAGTTCCATGGTTTACATGGAGCTGCATTTTTATTTTACAAGGATTTTACCAAAACTGGGATAATTAATTTACATGGTGAAGTTAGAATTATATCTAAAGGCAGAGAACTTTGCAGAAAAATGACGGAAATAAAGCCTGAACATCAGCACGCTGGGCATACTGATAGTAAACAAACAGCCGGTCCTGTCAGAAACTGCATGACGTGAATATAATAAAATGGATCGTGGAATCAGGAGATATAAAATGAAACAGGCAATCATAGATATAGGCTCAAACTCAATGCGTCTTACGCTTTATGAGACAGACGGAATGTCTTTTAAGATATTGTTCAGGGAAAAAATCATGGCAGGCCTCGCCGGATATGTTGAAAACGGGGTGCTGTCAGATGAAGGTATAGAGTGTGCCTGCAACGGCCTGCTGGATTTCAAGTGGACGCTTGAATCTCTTGGGATTATGGATGTTGCGGTTTTCGCCACAGCTTCGCTTAGAAACATCTCAAACACGGAAGAGGCAATTACCAAAATAAAGTCGGCTTCAGACCTTTCGGTTGAGATCATCAGCGGAAAGGATGAAGCGCTGTTCGGTTATATAGGCGCGATGCAGGAATTGCAGATGACGGACGGAGCTTTTGTGGATATCGGCGGCGCGAGCACGGAGATAGCCGCGTTTGAAAATGCACGTCTGCTTGCACTGGAGAGTTTTCAGGTGGGTTCATTGAACCTTTACAGAGAATGCGTTAAGAAAATCCTGCCGGGAGAAGCTTCTCTCAAGCGCATGAAAAAGGTAATTGAGGAGAGGATCGACAAAAAAAGCCTGATGCCTTTCGATAAGCGATCAACTCTTGTGTGCGTCGGAGGAACGGCTCGGGCTGTTTTCAGGATAGCGAGAAAACTGTATTCCATGACGGGCGAATGCTGCAGTGTCTCAAAAGAGCAGCTTGATGGGCTTTGCTCGATCCTGTATAAGGGGGACAGGACGGCGGCCGATCTTATCCTTAAGCTTGATCCGGACAGGATACACACCATCGTGCCGGGTGTAATGATAATGCAGCACATTTTCAAACGTTTTGACGCAGAAGAAATAGTTGTCAGCAAATACGGTGTACGGGAGGGTTATCTGTGTCACAGGATGCTAGAACCGGCTCAGAAAGATATGCATACACCCAAAACAGGGAATTGAGCTGGCTGAGATTCAACCAAAGAGTGCTCGAAGAGGCAAGCGACAGTACAAACCCGCTGCTTGAACGGCTGAAATTTGTCGCCATATTCTCCAGCAATCTGGATGAGTTTTTCATGGTGCGCGTAGGGAGCCTGTTCGACGTCTCCGCGATCTCACCGGAGGAGATCGACAGCAAGAGCGGGATGACATCGGAGGAGCAGCTGGAGAAAATATACGATACCATCCCGGGACTTATAGAGCTCAAGAAACGGATATATTCGTCCGTCATTGAGGGCCTGGAGGAATATGGAGTTGCCGACCTGCAGTTTTCACAGCTTGATGCGGCAGAGCAGAAGTATGTCAACAGGTATTTTAAGTCTGGCATACTTCCTATACTGTCGCCGATCATTATCAGCAGCCACCATCCTGTGCCGCATTTGGTCAACAAATGTCTGTATGTCGCGGCTCTTTTGAAGGATAAAAAGGGCAGAAGCTCAGTGGGGATCGTACCGGTGCCCGAGCACCTTCCGCTGTTTCTGCGTATGCCTGATTCGGATATAAGGTTTATCAGAACAGAAAACATAATACTCCAGTGGGCGCCGACTCTGTTCGGCATGTACAATGTGGAAGAGGCCTGTATAATTAGCGTGACACGTAATGCAGACATCAGCTTTGACGAGGAAAAATTCGAGGACAGTGAGGCAGATTTTCGAAGCCGCGTCATGAAGCTTTTGAAAAAACGGGACAGATTGTCCGTTGTGCGCCTGGAAATAAGCAGCCGCGTATCAAACGAATTTGTCGACAGCCTGCTCAACCTCATAAAGATCAATAAACGGCAGATGTATTTTGACACCTGCCCCCTCAATATGAAGTATGTTTACACATTGGCTGACGAACTGTCCGAATCGAAGGCAAAATCGCTTTTATACCATCCTTACATTGCAAGATGGCCTGAGGATATTAGCCGGGAGCATGGCATGATAGAACAGATACAGAAACGGGATAAGCTCCTGTTCTATCCGTTTGACTCCGTCGACCCGTTTTTGTACCTGCTGAGCGAAGCTGCCGACCGGCCGGACGTTATTTCGATCAAGATAACGATATACCGTCTGGCGTCATCCTCGAAGATCGCGCATACGCTCTGCCGTGCTGCGGAGAACGGTAAGGAGGTCATTGTCCTGATGGAGCTGCGCGCACGTTTTGATGAGGCAAACAATGTCGCCTGGTCAAAGATGATGGAGGATGCGGGCTGCCAGGTCATCTATGGCATCGAGGATTTCAAATGCCACAGCAAGATATGCCTTATAACGCTCCGTGGAAGGGGAAAGATGAATTACATCACCCAGATAGGTACCGGCAATTATAACGAAAAGACCAACGCGATGTATACTGATCTGAGCGTCATGACTGCCTCCGACGAGATAGGCAAGGATGCTACAGCGTTTTTCCAGAACATGCTGGTCAACAATCTTGAGGGTGAGTATAGGCAGCTGCTGGTCTCTCCGCATGGGATCAAATCTGCTGTATGCGCTCTTATAGATGAGCAGATAGCCAAAGGCACGGATGGATTTGTATGTATCAAGGCAAATTCCGTGACCGAGCGTGAGGTCATAGACAAGCTGAGAGAAGCATCCTGTGCCGGGGTGGAGATACAGCTTATAATACGCGGTATCTGTTGCATACTCCCGGCTGTGCCCGGTTATACCGATAATGTGCATGTGACGAGCATAGTAGGCCGCTTTCTTGAGCACGCGAGAATTTATTGCTTCGGAAGAGGAGAGGATGCCAAACTGTATATATCGTCAGCGGATCTTATGACGCGAAATCTCAACAGGCGGGTAGAAATCGCCTGCCCCATATATGATGCGGAAATCAAACAGCAGCTTAAATGGCTGCTTACCTGCCAGCTTAAGGATAGCGTAAAGGCGTGTTCAATGATGTGCGACGGAACATACAGCAGAAAGCATGACGCGCCGGCACTCCGGTTCAACAGCCAAGAGCAGTTCATGACGCTGTCGCCTCACAGCGCGGAAGATTTTACACCGGAGGAGCGGAAGCTGGCGGAACGGATCAAGTCGTTTTTCCATAGAGTAGAAGACATACGGTTAAAATTTGAAAAGGGAAAGAACAAGCGATTATCTCAAAAAGCCGGAAAATAAAAATCGTGGACGGTCATCTTATAGCTTCAAGATGACCGTCCACGATTTTTTATCAATTTCTCTTTCTGCCATAGTGCAATACGGCATATATTATAGCAGGTATGAGGGCCGCAGCGACGAGAAGGATACATACTTTATATCCGAACATGCCGAGAACGGCGCCCCAGATGGCGGAGCCTATACCTATGCCGATGTCGTTGGCGACCAGCACGGTCCCGCTTGCTGCGCCGCGGCGTTCTGGCAGAGCGTCGCGCAGCGCTAGGGAATAGAAGATAGGAAATGCGATGCCGAAGAAAACTCCGTAGCAGCCGCCAAGGAAGAAATACGCTGCGGGGGATTCGGTCAGCGCGAGAAGTATATACCCGACGAACAGGACCATAAAAGCAATAATAAGAGCCTTGACCTCTGAAATTTTACGCAGGATCATATCGACTGTCAGATTCATGCACAGCATGACAATGGCGGCAATCGTGAAAAACAGCCCGGTGTTTGAGAAATTATGCTCCTGAGCATAGAGGAGAATAAAGCAGTTGACGAATGCTGTGGACAGGCAGCCGATAACAGACAGAATGGCGGCCGGAATTGCACAGGGGTCAAAGAATTTTGAAAGACCGCGGTATTTTTCTGCACTCTCATCCTTTTTTGCACGGAAATCGACCAGCTTTTCATAATTGCAGATGATAGCCAGAATACCGCCGGCAATAAGGATAGCGCCGGCAATTATGTAGAACTCCGTAAATTTGCCGCGTCCGGCGAAGGCGACGGAGATCATACCGGATATTGAGATCGAGAGTGCGGAGGGGATATAGAAAAGTCCGGAGGCTTGTTTCTGCTTTTCAGGCGGACAGGTATCCATGGTGGCCGCAGAGATGGGGGTGTTTGCTATAGAGTAACCGAAGCCATGTATGCCGCGTATGAAAAACAGAGCGATGAAGCTTCCCGTCATACTGAAGAGAATAACTGACGTTCCAAAGATGAAGCAGCCTGCAGCCATGGTAACGCGGCGCCCGGCGTGGTCGGTCAGATAACCGCCGATGATACGGGCGATTATCGCACATATGGCAAAGGGAATGCCGATCATGCCGCTTATACTTGTGTTTCCGCCTAGATGCGTAAGATAAAGCGTAACGGAATTATTTAAAAGATTTTGGTCCATATTGAGGCAAATGCTTACCAGAAAAACCAAAATGAAGTACTTGTTAGCGAGCTTACCTTTTGTTATTATCGTATTATCCTTGTGGTCCAATTAAATATGCTCTCCTTTATTGTAATATGACATTTATGATACAAATGATACAGAATTATATCATATATTTAAGAGAACTGTGTTTCATAATTTATAGCATTTTT
>CAZIHY010000026.1:0-15768 GCA_964539115.1 uncultured Oscillospiraceae bacterium | reverse complement strand
ACAGAATTATATCATATATTTAAGAGAACTGTGTTTCATAATTTATAGCATTTTTTGCTAAACTTGAACTTTGGTGCATAAATAGCAACAAAGTTGGGAAATTCGCATACTTATTGTAAAAAAAGTAATCAATGTGTTGCATTATGGGATTTACAAAACTGGAAAACGTCTATATAATATAGCTGCTAATCTGTGTTTTAATAACTCGATTTTTGTACATCCTTGATAAGAGGGATTGTCAAATCGCGGTGAAAATGGACATTAGACTCTTTTTATTTACGATTGGTAACAAAACTGTCTATGTATGGGTCAAAAAGTGTTGAAACCTTAGATTCTATAAAGATTATGCAAGAAAAGGATCGCATGATGCGCCATATGCATTATACAAAATGATATATTTGTTATAAAATTATTTCTTATCGTTTGTTGTTTAATTAATAAAATCAGTTGTAAATGTATGTTAAACGCGCATGCGTATGACATAAACGGCCAAAACCAGAATCCATCCGTCCGCGGCAGGACGGAAAGCAAAGTGAGGAGAAGAAATTGTCAAAGTACATCATTAAGCGCATCCTGTGGATGATACCGGTGTTGTTTGGCGTTATTCTGATAGTTTTCGCTATCAGTTATTTCGCACCTGGCGACCCGGTAGTGGCTATGTTGGGCAACAACTATACTGAGGAGTTGTACGCCGCAAAGGCGCATGAGTACGGTCTCGATGTTCCTTTTTGGCAGCAGTTTTTCAATTATATTGTAAACATAGTCACGAAGTTCGACTTCGGCAAGTCCTATTCGACTGGACTTAATGTCGGAAGTGAGATGGCGTTCAGAATTGGCACTACGCTGAAGCTTGGCCTGTTCAGCGTTGCGATGTCCATTGTGCTCGGCATCCTGTTTGGACTGCTTTCCGCGGTCAAGCAGTATTCCGTTTGGGACTATCTGGTCACCATTTTCGCAATGTTTTTTGCGGCTATGCCGAACTTCTGGCTGGCCCTTATGGCTCAGTTACTGTTTTCTCTGAAGCTCGGCTGGCTACCGGCAACCGGTTTTGAAACTTGGAAACATTATATTCTGCCTGTTGTGTGCGGAGGCTTGTCTGGACTGGCCGTACTGACAAGAATGACTCGCTCGAGCATGCTGGAGGTTATCCGTGCCGACTACATACGCACTGCGCGTGCGAAGGGTCTTAAAGAGGGCGTCATCATTCGCAGACACGCACTTAAGAACGCGCTCATTCCTGTCGTTACCGTCGTAGGAATGCAGCTCGGTATGATAATGGGCGGCTCTGTTATCATCGAAACCATATTCAGCATTCCCGGCCTTGGCCTGTTCATGATGAACGGCATCACAAGCCGTGACTATCCCGTCATCAACGGCGCTGTTCTTCTTATCTCCACTACTATCTGCGTTCTGAACCTGCTTGTCGACGTTGCATATGCATATATCGATCCTCGTATCATGGCTCAGTACACGTCCGGAAAGAAAAAGAAGAAAGCTCAGAATGATGCCGCAGCTTCTGCAACCGCAGCAAAGGAGGCTTAAAAGATGCCTGTAACTAAAAAACAGAAGGAAAAATATGTTGAGAGCCTCGAGAACATGGCTACCCGCCGTCACAGTCAGGGACTTGATATCATGCGTCGCCTGTTCCATGACAAGCTGGCCGTTATTGGCATGATAATAGTTGTTGTTATTATCCTTGCCATTATTGCCGCTCCTCTGATCGCTCCCTATGATTATGAAGCAATCGACCTTTCAAACCGCTTCCAGATGCCCAATCTTAAGCACATTATGGGCACTGATAACTATGGTCGTGACCTGTTCTCGCGTCTGCTTTACGGTGGACGTATATCCCTGCTCGTCGCAGTTATCTCCGTTATCATATCCCTTGGCATTGGTATGTTCATCGGCGCTATCTGCGGTTACTTCCAGGGTTGGATTGATACGCTCCTTATGCGCCTGTTGGATATTGTGATGGCCATACCACAGATGTTGATGGCTGTTGCGGTCTCGGCTGCATTGGGCACCGGCGTTTTCAATACCGCGTTGGCCGTTTCGATCAGCGGCATTCCCAGTTCTGCACGACTCATGCGTTCTACAGTCATGCAGCTGCGTGACCAGGAGTATGTCGAAGCTGCTCGTGCGACCGGTTCCACCAACGCACGTATAATCTTCAAGCACATCCTCCCCAATACTCTTGCGCCTCTTATCGTTGACTCTACGCTCCGTATCGGCGGAAGCATAATGGCCATCTCCGGCCTGAGCTTTGTCGGTCTGGGCGTTCAGCCTCCCACGCCTGAATGGGGCTCCATCCTCGCCGGTGGACGTACCTATCTGCGTGACTTCTGGCCGCTCGTTATATTCCCGGGACTGTGCATCATGGTCACGCTCTTTGGCTTCAACATTTTTGGCGACGGCCTGAGAGACGCACTTGACCCGAAGCTGAAGCAGTAAGGAGGAAAACGCTATGGCAATGCTGGAAATAAAGGATCTTACGATCCACTTTATAACTCATGATAGCACTATCAAGGCTGTCAATAACGTCAGCCTTGAGATAGACAGAGGCGAGACGCTTGGCCTCGTCGGCGAGACCGGTGCCGGTAAAACCACTACCGCGCTTGGTATTCTCCGCCTTGTTCCGGATCCTCCGGGAAAGATCATAGGCGGCAGCATCACCTTCAACGGGAACGACATCATGCAGATGAGCGGAGCGGAGCTTCGTAAGATGCGCGGTAACGATATCTCTATGATATTCCAGGATCCCATGACCTCCCTTAACCCGATCATGCGTGTCGGAGATCAGATTTCCGAGGTTATTTATCTGCATAATGACTGCAGCAAGGCAGAAGCCGCTGTTAAGGCTGGAGAGATGCTTGAGATGGTCGGAATTCCCGCAATGCGAGCCTCTGATTTTCCGCATCAGTTCTCCGGCGGTATGAAGCAGCGCGTCGTCATTGCAATGGCGCTGGCCTGTTCCCCGAGTCTTTTGATAGCGGACGAGCCAACAACGGCTCTGGACGTTACGATCCAGGCTCAGGTTCTGGATATGATCAACGATCTGAAGAAGAAGGTCAACACCTCCGTCCTTATGATCACCCATGACCTTGGCATCGTTGCAGAGTGCTGCGAGAAGGTTGCCATCATGTATGCCGGTGAAATCATCGAGTATGGCACCGCTGAGCATATCTTCAACAATGTCAAACACCCCTATACTATCGGCCTGTTCGGCGCAATCCCCAGCCTTGATGAGGATGTTGACAGACTTAGCCCCGTTGTCGGTCTAATGCCCGACCCGGCGGACCTGCCCGAAGGATGCAAGTTCCATCCCCGCTGCAAGTTCGCGACCGAGAAGTGCTCTCAGGTAGTGCCCGAGAACATCGAGGTCGAGCCGGGGCACTTTGTCAGGTGCCACATGGTCGCCGGAGAGGAGAAAACCAATGGCTGAACTGCTTAAAGTAACTGATCTGAAGAAATACTTCAAGACTAACGCCGGCGAGCTTCATGCAGTCGACGGAGTCAATTTCACAATTGAAGAGGGCAAGACCCTCGGCGTTGTCGGCGAGTCCGGCTGCGGCAAGTCGACTCTTGGCCGTGTCGTGCTTGGACTTATTGATCCGACTGGCGGAAAGATTGAGTTTAACGGAAAAGATATCACTAACTATAAGGGCAAGCAGAGACGTGAGATGCAGAGAGATATGCAGCTCATATTCCAGGATCCGTTTTCCTCACTTAACCCCCGTATGTGCGTCTTTGACCTGATAGCCGATCCGCTCAAAACATACCACGTTTATAAGAGCAAAGCAGAGCTTGATAAGCGAGTCCGCGAGCTTATGGACACTGTCGGACTGGCACAGCGTTTTGCATATTCTTATCCTCATGAGATGGACGGCGGCCGCCGCCAGAGAATAGGCGTTGCACGTGCTCTTGCTCTGGAACCCAAGTTCATCGTTTGTGACGAGCCTGTTTCGGCTCTTGACGTTTCGATCCAGGCACAGATACTTAACCTGCTGATGGATCTCCAGGACCAGTTCGGCCTGACCTATATCTTCATTACCCATGATATGTCCGTCGTTAAGCACATCTCTGATGACATATTGGTCATGTATGTTGGAACGATGGTAGAGAAGGCGCCGGCAAAGAAGCTGTTTATAAATCCGATGCATCCCTATACAAAGGGCCTGCTTACAGCGATCCCCATTCCTAAGCTCAACAGCAATAAGGAGCGCATCATCCTGAAGGGTGAGATAACCTCTCCTGTCGATCCCAAGCCGGGCTGCCGTTTTGCGACTCGCTGCGATTACTGCACTGCCAAGTGCCATGAGGTCTCGCCTGAGTACGAAGAGGTTGAGCCCGGACATTTTGTCGCGTGTCATAATGTCAGAGAGATCAACAATCTGTAAATTCCTCGCGTTTATAGCAGCACTGGCTGTAACAGCTTCGGCTGTGACGGCCAGTGCCGTTGCTTATTCAGAGGATGAAATAATCGGAACGCTGCCGGAGAAGCTGTATGCAACCAGCGGAGATACGTTTGACGAGATGCGCAATTCAAGCGTTATGAGCTCTGTCCTGGGCGAAGCGACCGCGGACGCCGCGGTTTTGGTTTCCGGAGCCGATTTCGGGTATCTCTGCGGAGGCGAGATGTGGGGAAATCTCGTTCCTGGGGAAATAACCTGGTCACAGCTGAAAAGTGCATATACCGTGGATCAGGAGCTGGCGCTTGCGAAGGTGACCCTGGCTAAGCTCAAGGAGATGCTGGAGATTCCCGCATCACAGCTTGTCGTTGATAAATCAGATAATATGCTGGATGTTGAAGCCTCCGCGCACGACGCTTTTCCTCAGTTGTCCGGACTGAAGCTGTACATTGACTTGTCTGCGCCTCAGGGCGAGAGAGTGAGAAAGCTTGAAACAACTGACGGCCTTGAACTGGACCTGACTGATGACGAAACGGAGTACCTGCTGGTGGGAACGGACTATATGTTCTCAGGTGGCTACGGCATGCCGGAAATTGCACATGAGACGCTTGGCGTTAGCATGGCGGAGGCGATGGCCGAATATATACAGACCGGGTTTACGGTATCATATAATTCATTCACCAAAGGAAGCCGCGTCGTGCTCCAGGGAGCAAATGAGGACACGCTCTGGTCCCGGGTCCCGCCGGGGATAATATATGCCGTTATAGCGCTGATACTTATCTGTCAGTTTTACAGAAAAAAACAGAAACGCGACCCGAACGACAGATCGGTCGATTATTAAAAACTGCATGGAGAACAAACAGTCTCCATGCAGTTTTTTATTTTATGACCTGTACTTTTACCAGGTTTGTCGTACCTGATCTTCCGATCGGGACGCCGGCAGTGATTACAACAATATCGCCTGAATTTACCAGGCCTTCTTTGCGGGCGCTCTCTGCGCAGAGATAGAACAGCCTGTCGGTTGAGTCCACTGAGCCGGATAAGTACGGTTGGATTCCCCAATCGAGCGCTAGCTGGCGGCAGACACTATCGTCCGTGGCAAAAGCCGCTATGGTGCAGCCAGGGCGAAAACGGGAGATCATACGGGCAGTATAACCCCGCTTTGTCGCAGTTAGTATGGCCTTGGCCTTGAGATCCATTGCGGTCGTACAGCTTGAGTGACTGATCGCATCGCTTATGGAGCCATATGGCGGAAATTCGCAGTTGCGAAATATAGACCAGTAGTCACAGTCCTGCTCGGCGGCATTCACGGTCTCGACCATGGTTTGCAGCGCCTCGAGCGGATACTTTCCGGAAGCGGTTTCTCCGGAGAGCATGACACAGCTTGTACCGTCGAATACTGCGTTGGCTACATCAGAGACTTCCGCTCGCGTGGGCCGCGGATTACGTATCATCGAGTCTAGCATCTGTGTGGCGGTTATAACGAGCTTGCCCTTTAAGACGGCTTTCTTTATCATACGCTTTTGCAGCACGGGTACCTCGTATGCAGGGATCTCAACACCGAGATCCCCACGAGCGACCATGATGCCATCGGCCGCATCTATTATCTCCTCAAGGTTGTCGACGCCTTCGCGGTTTTCGATTTTGGCTATGATCCTGATATTTTCGGCTTTGTATTCACTAAGGACCTCACGGATGTCGAGAATGTCCTGCGCTTTCCGAATAAAAGAAGCGGAGATAAAATCGAAATCGTTCTCGGCAGCAAACTTGATGTCAGCTTTATCCTTGTCGGTGATGGAGGGAAGGTCAATTTTTGTCCCCGGGATATTGATGCTCTTGTTATTTGAGAGCTCGCCGCCGGTCAGAACCGTACAGCAGATGTTATGCCCTTCGATCTTGTCGACTACAAGCTCGATCAGACCGTCGTCAATAAGTATATGGCAGCCGGGGGAGAGTTCCTGGTGCAGATCGTCGTATGTTACAGAAACGATCTCATCACTGCCGGCGATATCCTCGGTCGTCAGTGTAAATTTTCCGCCGTGGCGCAGGATGACAGATCCGTTGGTGAAGGTCTTGATCCTGATCTCCGGCCCTTTGGTGTCGAGCATAGTTGCAACAGGAAGCCCCAGTGTATCACGGACGCGCTTGAACCTTGTGAGTGTTGCCAGTTGAGTTTCGTGCGTACCGTGTGAGAAATTGAAGCGGGCAGCGTTCATTCCGCCCAATATAAGCTTTTCTATGATCTCTGCATTGTCGCATGCAGGCCCGAGTGTACAAATAATTTTAGTTTTACGCATGTTTACCTCACTAACTTAAAGGAGACGTTACAATCATTTGTGCTGAGTGTGATTCTATATTACACTTTTCGCTCGTAATTTACAAGAATACATTTTGCATAAATAAAAAAACTGCGGTCCGCGAGGACCGCAGTAAATATACACAGAAATTTTATCACATATCCATAGCGGCGTTATAGCCGGCGTGGACAGCCTGAGTGACCTGCTGAGGACGAATGCAGTCACCGATAGTGAAAATTTCAGGTACGCGGGCTTTCATGAGTTCGTCGGTCTGCGCAGTAAGGCTGCGGAGGCCAACGGAGGAGATAACTGTCTGACCCTCGATGAAAACTTCTTCACCCGTATTAACATCGACTGCTTTAACTCCGTCCGGAGTGACCTCGGTAGCACGGACGCCAAGATGGAGATTTACGCCCTTAGACAGCTCAGCCATCAGCGCGATCTTATGGTAGTGGTTGCACTCGGGCGCAACGTCATTCTGCATCTCAATGATGTGTACTTCGTGCCCCTTGTTGAACAGGTCCAGACCGATCTCACATCCAACAAGACCGCCGCCCATAATGGCAACCTTGTGCGCGACCTCGGGCTCACCGTTATCATACATCTGGGTAGAGATTATGACATTGTCTCCCTTGATGCCGGGCAGAGGCAGGATAATGGGTTCGGCGCCGATGGCGATGGCGAGAACGTCGGGGTCAAATTGCTCGGCAAATTCCTTTGTGACCGGAGTGTTGAGCATGACCTTAACTCCAACGCGCTTGCACTCACGCTCAAGGAATTGCTCATAGCGGTATAGGTCAACCTTAAAGTCTTCAAACCGGGCGAATTTCAGAGCGCCGCCCAGGTGATCGGCAGCCTCGCAAAGCGTTACATCGTGCCCACGTTCAGCAGCGGTAATGGCGCACTGCATACCGCCGGGGCCGCCGCCGGCGACAAGTACCTTCTTCGCAGATGTGGGCAGGGGAGCGTTCTGATTCTCAAGCTCGCGGCCCATGACGGGGTTGACAGAGCACTTGAGAATGTGCTGGTCGGTCATGCTGGCGAGGCAGGTTGAGCAGCGCAGGCAGGGACGGATCTCGTCGTCCTTGCCAAGGCGGGCCTTCTTTGCGATATCGGGATCTGCGACAAGAGCGCGGCCGATCGCACAGATGTCAGCCTTGCCGGAGGCAATGATCTCTTCCATCTCAGCAGGCGTGGAGAGACCGCCGACGCAGGCGATAAGGGTCTTTTTGACGTGTTTTTTGATCTCAGCCGCGTACTTGACATTGCAGCCGTGAGGAACAAACATGGAGGGGTGGCCCAGACGGGAAAGCTCCGGGTAGTAGGAGTTGCCGACGGAGCAGTGCAGTATTTCGATCTTGCCGTCGAGAAGCTCAGCAAGCTGGCAGCTCTCCTCAACGGTAATGCCGTCGGGAGCGTCGGGAGTGAGCTCGGGGAATTCAGTGGAGCTGATGCGTACTTCGATCGGGAATCGGGGACCGCATTTCTGACGGACATTCTCTATGCACTCAAGCAGGAAACGTGCACGGTTTTCAATGGGGCCGCCATACTCGTCGGTGCGGTGGTTGCTGGTGCGGGACAGGAACTGTCCGCCAAGCCAGTGATGACCTGCGTGGAGCTGGCACATATCGAATCCGGCGTATTGAGCGAGTTTTGCAGCGTCGCCGAAAGCTTCGACGAGCTCGTGGATAAAGTCTTTGCTCATCTCTATGATCTCAACGCCGTAGTCGTCGACAAAAGCGCTGGGGCCATATACCTTGCCGTCAGGAACGAAGAAGGGCTCGCACTGGTTGCCGCCGTGGGACAATTGGATATTGGCTATGGCGCCATGCTGCTTGATCGCATAGGCCATTTGGGTCAAAGAAGGAAGAACAAGCTGGTCTTCCCACATTTTGACCTGCTTCGGATGGTCGGTACCAGTCTCATGGACGATACAGTCGCCGACGGTCACGATACCACAGCCGCCCTGAGCACGACGCTTATAGAAGGAAATGTTGCGGTCATTGTGATGACCCTCGTTGTCTATTTCTGCCTGAGATGCGGGAGCGGACATGATGCGGTTTTTGCAGGTGAGCGTGCCGATCTTAACAGGCTCGAACAGGTGGGGGAATTTCAGCTCAAACATTTTTCTTCTCCTTTTGATATTTGTCTAAATTGGTTTTTATATATTAATTTATCACAGATAAATTAGTTGACAATATAAAAATATGGAAAAAGGACTTTATTATGGATGAATGTGTTAGATATTTTTAAAATCAGTGCATGGTGTGATATGTATTCTGCATAACATGCAATAAAGTTCATGAGTACACAGGAGCGCGGTAGTGCCGCGCTCCTGTAGGAATGATCTCAAGTTGGATTAGGGATGGTCGTCTTCGGGAATGCCGTTATCCGGGAAATCGGGAATGCGGTACTGGCCGATTCCGTCGCCGTCGAGAGGGATGTATTCGTTGCCGTCGGCATAAGTCTTGTAAGGTTCGGGCGGCATAACGGTGCGCTGGGGAGGGATGACGGGCCAATAATCCATGTTTGCGGGGCCCTTGCGGTCCTTCTCCAGGGGCGGTCCGGGCATCATGCCGTTCCAGATCCAACCGGAACTCTTCATAGCTTCCCACTGCTCACGGCCGGGGTTGCCGACTGCCATGCCGACGTTGAAGTCGAGCATGACCTGATTGTGGAGGACACGCCACTCGTTATCCTCGTAAACCCAGTTCTGGCCATAACGCTCCCACATCATGCCGCCGCGCTTGAAGCCGGACGGAGACAGGTCGGAGAACAGAATACCGGGAGTATAGAAGGTAGCGCTGGCGTTTTCGCCGTCCTCAGCCATCTCGATGACGGGGGAGGCGATAGCGTGCATAACAGTGCCGCCGCCGATGAAGTAATAATCCTGGGCGTTCTTTGCGACCATTTCTTCGACCTCAGGATACTGGACCTTGATCATATCATACATTTTGTGCGACATGATCTCCATGCCGTTGGACCAGCCAAGGACGCAGTGATCCCAGCCGATCAGTCCGCCAAAGCCGTGAGCGGATGAGATCTCGTCATGGCGCTTGGACCACAGAACGGAAGAGTAGGGAGAGTCGGGACGCTCCTCAGTGGAATGGTAGTAGCAGTGCAGAGCGTATTCGGACTCAATGCAGTTTGAAGCCTTTGCAAACTGTATCTTCTGATGAGTTGTAAGATTTCTTTTCATTTCGGCTCCTCCTTAACCTTTGTAATTGGGATTGCCGGTGGGTCCACAGTTGACAGTCTCGGCGTAGGTATCGTGCGGAGTGGGCAGCGGGGGATAATGCGACCAGTTATACTTAACGGTGTAAGCATCCATGGGAATGGTAGGGGTACCGAATTCGGCCTTCAGGGGGTTGGCGATGGACTCGTCGCCCTTAATGGTGCTGGGCTGTCTGTTGAAGTTGTCGCCGGCCTCGCAGAAGAGGTCAACGCCCATGAAGTAGTGCCAGATCTTCCAGCCGTCAGCTTCCTTGACGAAGTCGATGCCGACCTTGGCGCTGTACCAATAAGCTTCATCACCCTCGGCGCCCTTCTCGACATCGTACCAGATGCAGTAGAAGATGCCCTGAGCATTGTCCTCGCTGTGGGACTGCTCGATGACCCAAGAGGTCATGGGGATCATACCGGTGATAAACCTGTCCATCTTCTCGGAATCGACCAAATAGCGTTTGATCTCATCCATGCCGACATAATAACCCCAGTTCTTGCCGTAGGAAGCGGTTTTCATATTTTCAGGTTCGGAGACCCAGCACTCGGCGAGGGCTCTCTCGCGCTCATTATTCGCCATATGGAAGGAGAATTTATGAGCGACATTTCTCATCTCTTCAAGGTCCCAGGTGCGGCGGATCTGAGTATCGTCGTCGTACACGGGCCTGTTAAAATAACCATAAACACCCATTACTGAAATCCTCCCTTCTTATATTCCGTAGCTAAACGTGTCAGCAAAGGTTTTGTAGGGTTCGGGTACTCTGGCCAGAGGCTGGAAGCCGCGGCCGGCGTAATACGCTTCGTGGATCGTCTTTTCAACGGTCGGAGCGGGAAGCGGCTTGAGAAGCTCGGCAAGGCCGGCAAACTCGGGCAGAGGCTCTTCCTTAGCAAGCGGCTTTGCAAAATTGACTCCGACAGGAGCGCCGAGGTCGATGATATTCTGCATGTGCCAGATCTTCCACTCGTCGTCGATCAGGATGAAGTCGGCTGCTATGTAACCATAGGCCCAGTAGGAGAAGGGGCCTTCGGGGTGTATGTTGGTGTCACAACCGGCAACATGCCAAAGCGCTTTGATGGTCTTGCCGTCCTCGGCCTGCTCGATTACAGCGTTGGAAAGGCCGTCAACGTCGATGGAGCCGACACCGTGGAGTTCTTTTTCGGTCTTGCCCTCAAAGTACTTGGGGAGGACCTTCATCATATACTCGGTGCGGATCCTGGTGTTCTCATCAATGGCGGCATAATAGCCCTTAACGGCGTCAGGTCCAACGTAGTAGCCGTTGTTGACACCAAGAGAAATATCGGGCAGATCTGCCCAGTAGGTGTCTACGAGCTTGGCTTCGTCTTTCAGCAGCACCGCGTAGACGTATTTGCCCATGATATTCTGAATTTCACGGCGATCCATCCATCTGTCTGCGAGCTGCTCAGTGGTAAACTCGGTCTTACTCATTGGGAATCTCCTTTCTTCATCTAGCAATGTTATTTGCGAGAAATCTGTACCTGTTAACACAACATACAAGATTGAGTATATTATAAATAAAGCAGTATGCATTGTCAACAAAACATTCGTTCCTAAATAAGATATTTTTTGTTGTTAATATTGCAAATTACGCAGTCGCATGCGAAAAAACGGACAAAAGCAGAAAAATGTACGCCATGCACGGACACGGTTGTATAAATATAATATGTATTATAACAAACTCGTGAAAAACAATATACAAGTTAGTGCGCAAAAGGGGATATTCCGTGCTGTTTGTGTCGAAATTCCGCAGCATGACAAAAACGTTTGTAAAATAACCTTGCCGGCTGTATACTTAATTAATAAATAATCACTAAGCAAATGAACTCGTGGAGGATAAAAGGTGGAAGAAAAGAAATCTACGATATGGACTTATAATTTTATCGCACTGTTCATAACTACCTGCGTCATGTTTTTTGGCCAGTACATGATGAGTACGCTCCTGCCGAAGTATCTTAGCAACCTCAGCATAAGCAGCTCAGTAATAGGCGTTGTCGTTGGCATGTTCTCGGTGACCGCGCTGGGAACGCGTCCTGTAACCGGCCCTCTGATTGACGGCGGAAACAAGAAGAAACTGTATATGCTGATGCTGGGGCTGATAGCTTTGGCCTCCCTTGGCTATGCCTTTGTGTCGACGGTGCCGATGCTTATTTTCTTCCGTCTGCTGCACGGAATAGGTATGGGCTGCAACGCAGCTCTGGGGCTTACGATGGCGACCGACTGTTTGCCCGAGGACAAGGTCGCTTCTGGCATCGGGGTCTACGGCATGAGCTCCGTTCTTGCGACAGCCTTCGGACCGGGCATTGGACTGGCTGTTGCGGAGCGTTTTGGATATAAGGCTGCGTTTTGCCTGTCAGGCCTGCTTGTAGCTGTGTCGATCATAATTGCAGGTCTTATGAAGATCGAGAAGGATCCGGATCGCAAGATAGTATTTCGCCCGGATAATATCGTTGCTAAAGAGACGATCATCCCCGCCTGTTTCCTGACGCTGTGCAGCATTGCCAGGGCGGGCATGGTGACCTATCTCGTCATCTATGTAACGGAATACAAGGTGATAGAGGGAATCTCGATCTACTACATAATAAATGCCGCCGCCATGCTGATCTCTAGACCGCTCATAGGCAAACTCTCCGACAAGTTTGGCACGCACAAGGCTCTCATCCCGTCATATATCGCATTTGCTGCAAACCTTATCCTGCTTGCGTTCGTGAAGGAGAGCTGGCAGCTCTGGGTATGCGCGGTACTAAATGCGTTTGGAACGGGTACGGCACAGACGATGCATCAGGCTTTGTGCATGCAGGTTGTGCGTCCTGAGCATAGAGGCGCGGGCAGCACTACGGCCTATATCGGCATAGACATCGGCGACCTGCTTGGCCCTATTCTTTGCGGCGTTATCGTTGAGGCGCTCGGATACAGTAATATGTTCCTGTTCTGCCTTGTTCCGCTTGTGCTGTGCTTCGTGTTCCTTTTCGCATGGATAAAGGCCAAAGGAGGAATACCTAAACCTCCTGTCGAAGAGGCAAAGTGATCCCTTGTATCGAACAGCATATATCAAAATCAGAGTTGACTTTTTGAGACATAATAGTTTATAATCAAATCATCGTGTGGCGAGATGCGTAAATCCAGATCCTTGGATTTACGCATCTCATTTTTTTACTGTTTTATTATATATATTGGAGGAAAAGCAATGGAAAACCAGTCCTTTCTGGCGACGGAGCGGATCGGAACGCTGATGCGTAAATATGCCGTTCCATGTATAATATCCCTTCTCGTCGCCGCTCTTTACAACATTGTCGACCAGATATTTATTGCAAACGCAAGTTATCTCGGTTCTTACGGTAATGCGGCAAACACCGTCGTATTTCCGATGACGGTCATAGCGCTGGCTATCGGCGTTATGATCGGAGACGGCTGCTGCGCATTCGTCAGCCTTAGTCTGGGCTCAGGAAAACAGGCGGACGCTAATAAGAGTGTCGGCAACGCGGTCGTATTGTCCGTCGCGGCAGGCATAGTGCTGTGCATTATATATCTCATATTCCAAAACCCGATAATTTCTATGTTCGGCGGAACTGTTAATGAGGAGACTTACAAACAGTCGCAGGAATATTTCTTCTATATAACTCTTGGCATACCGTTTTATATGTTCGGGCAGGCGATGAACCCCGTCATCCGTTCGGACGGAAGCCCGAAGTTTGCAATGGCCTCCACGCTCGCGGGAGCTGTGGTTAACATAATCCTGGACCCCATTTTCATTTTCGCTTTCAAATGGGGCATGATGGGCGCTGCAGTTGCAACGGTCCTGGGCCAGATACTGACTGCCATACTGGCTATATGGTATCTGAGGCATACTAAGAGCGTGAAGCTTGACAAGGGTTCCTTTGCGCTCAACAGGCGCGTTATCGGACGCAGCCTCGCGCTCGGTATCTGCAGTTTTCTGTCTCAGATCTCACTGGTTGCGGCAATGGCGGCTATCAACAACATGGTCAGAAAATACGGCGCTCTTGACGAAATATTCGGGCTGGAGGAATATGCTCAGATCCCCATGGCCGTCGTCGGCATCGTTATGAAGTTTTTCCAGATAGTTATTTCGATCGTTGTCGGTATGGCTGCCGGCTGCATACCTATTGTCGGATTCAATATGGGCGCGGAGCGCCGCGACAGGGTAAAGAAGCTCTTCACGAAACTGCTGATTGCTGAGGCCTGCGTCGGTGTGGTCGCAATGCTCATAGTAGAGCTTTGCCCCCGCCAGCTTATCGCGATCTTCGGCGCGGCGAACGAGAGCCAGTATTACACCGATTTCGCCATCAAGGCATTCAGGGTCTATCTGTGCATGGTGGTGCTCGCTTGCATAAACAAGGCGGCGTTTATATTCCTGCAGGCTATGGGACGCGCTGTTGCCTCAACGATGCTCTCAATGGTCAGAGAGATTGTCCTTGGCGTTGGTTTTGCATTGCTGCTGCCGATATTCTTCGGCCTGGACGGCGTACTGTACTCAATGCCCGCATCGGATATTTTGACATTTGTGCTCTCTGTTATTATTATCATCGGAACGTATCGAAAGCTTCGTGACGATAAGCCCAGCGAACCTCATATTGAGACTGCATGATAGGGCGCTGATAAACAAGTAATCCGCATATTTGACAGCAAAAATTGATCCCTCCGGAATGGAAGCGTCGTTCCGGAGGGATTTTTTGCCTGCTGCATATGAGAGGTTGGGCTAAAACAGACAAAAAGCTGGACTTAAAACGCTGTCTATATTATAATATTGACTATAATTACGGCAGAAAAAGTGTGTATTCCGTTATTACATGCTGTTTGTCCAAAAAATTGTTAAGGAGTAATAACTTATGAGACTGATGGTCAATGACAATTGCTGTGTCTGTTCTAATTGCTCAAAGGCGTGTCCTACCGCCGCTCCGTATTATGACGGAGATAAAATCAGCATTGACCACGACAAGTGCCTTCAGTGCGGAGCCTGCATGGAAAGCTGCCTGCTGGGCGCGATTTATGACGAGGAAGCTCCCGCCGCTCCTGTAGCTGCGCATGGAAGCGTTGAGTACATGGCTGATTTCTGCGTGATCGGCTGTGGCGCGGCAGGAATGATCGCCGCCGCCAGAGCTGCTGAAGCGGGCAAAAGCGTCGTTCTTCTTGAAAAGGGAAAGGGCGTGTCCGGTTCAACTCCTTATGCAACGGGCCTGCGCATGATGGACAGCAAGTGGGAGCGAGAGGCCGGAATACCCTCCCGCACCCAGCAGATGATAGATTCCGCTATCAGCAGCACCGGCGGAACGCTTGACACGCAGCTGATAACAAATGTCATGCACGCGCTGCCAGGATTCTTTGACTGGTGCTGTCAGTGGGATGAACCTGGGGAGTATTTCGAACTGAAATATAATCCATTCGGCGAATTGACTGTTGACTGCATCGATTCCGAACACGGCGCGGGAGTTTATGTTTCCAAAAGGCTGCCGCGAAAAATGGCAGAGCTGGGAGTCAAAGTGCTGTCATATACCACGGCGAAGGATTTTATACTGGAAAACGACAGAATAATCGGAGTCAGTGCGGAAGATGGAGGAGGGGAAATTATTGTGAGGGCAAAGGATTTCCTCATCGCTACAGGCAGCCTCATCAACTGTCCGGAGCTTCTGGACAGGGTCGAGCCGGGATATGCTGGCGCATTCACCCGTCGGTACGGACACCGTATCTATACCCTGACCGGCGACGGTGTTCTTATGGCGCAGCGCGCCGGCGTTCCGATAAATTATAACAAGATAGCAATCGCTTACATAGGGCATCTTTGCATGCCGGTGGATATGCAGGGTAT
>CAZIHY010000025.1:21211-25827 GCA_964539115.1 uncultured Oscillospiraceae bacterium | reverse complement strand
TTGATAGGCACATCCTCCGCACGCAGCGGCAGGCGCAGGATAATATGATAACCGAAGCTGCTTGTCACGAGTTCCGATACCTCATACTCCTCCAGGGCGGCACTGGCGGTCAGGAATTCCTCCACCATATCCCCGTTGGTAAAGCAGTAGCCGTCCGGATAAACGGTAAGGCCGGTATCCTCCGAATACTCGTTCATCAGCTCGTCAAACAGGGCCTCAAGCGTCTCGCTATCTCCGGCCTCCTTGAGCTGCGCAAGCACTTCCTCGGCGGTTTGCTTCTTCGCGGCGACCTCCTCGTCCGAGAGCGTATTGCCTTCGTCGTCGGTCGTCTTGAAGAGGATGTGCTTGACGCGGAGATAACCGTTGTCCTCGCCGTAGCCGAGGATCTCCTCGTCATCGAGCTTCTCGCCCGACGAGCCGTAAAGCTCCGTAAAGGTCGAATCCGCGAGAACGGAGACTCTGTTGATATAATAATAAAGCTCCTTGTTCAGGAAGATCTGCTTTATCTGCTCGATAAGCTCCTCCTCGGAACCGGTACTGTCAATATCGCTCTGCCAGAGAGAGTCGATATACGCCGTGTCCTCGTCCGTGAGCGTTATGCCCAACTCATTTGCCTTGTTCTCCATGCTGTGGTACATCTTTACGGTGCTGTCGGTGTATTCCTTGATGTATTCGTCATAGGTCATGCTCGTGTCGAACAGGCAGGAAGCATCCCAGTCCGTAACATAGTCGTCATAGTAAGCGACAAGGTACATCGCGTCCATCATCCAATAAAAATACTCGTCCCAGTACACCGGCGCCCCGTCGACCGTCATTACAACGGCGTCAGGCTCGAACTTCTCGTAAGCATAGGTGTAGTCCGGGATCTCATATTCATCGCTTTCGGAAGTATCCGTCGTATCCGTTGGAGTATCGGTAGTTTCCCCGGGGTCCTCTGTCGGCTCGGTATAGGTCCTGACCTCGCTGCTGGTGCAGCCGCAGAGCACGGCGGCGAGCAGGGACAGGACCAAAATTACGGAAAGTGTCTTTTTCATCGTTTTCTCCTTAAAGCTTGCTTAAATGCCTGAAAGTCTTAACATTATAGCTCTGCGCGGGTAAAAGCGCAATAAAAGCTGTTATGAATTTACAGTTTGTTCGTTTTTCGTCCCTTCATATGCCTCGACAAAGGCGCGCGCCTCGGAGAGTATGCGCATCTTGCTTTTGAGCTTCAGGCTGATGCAGGGCTCGTTTCCGGCCTCGACCTTGACGCGGCCCTTATACTGCTCCTGTCCGTAAAGCGCGGACACGCGTTCCATGTCAAATTCGCTGAGCTTAAAGCGCAGGAAGCCGGCCTTCTGGCTTATGTCCGTTATGCCAGCGCGCGAGGCCTCGCCGCGCAGGAGCGCGACATGTATGAGCGTGTTGACCTCGCCCGGAGGATCGCCGAAGCGGTCGATCAGCTCGTCCGTCAGGTCGTCGGCCTCCTCCTCCGTGCGTATCAGCGCGATGCGCCGGTAAAGGTCCATGCGTATCTCGGGAGAGGAGACATAGCGCTCCGGGATGTTTGCGGAAACGGCGAGGTCGGCCGCGCACTCTGTGCGTGTTTCCGGTTTTTCGCCGCGTTTTTCGAGCACGGCCTCCTCCAGAAGCTTGAGGTACATGTCGTAACCAACGTCGGTCATGTAGCCCGACTGCTCGGAACCGAGCAGGTTTCCCGCGCCGCGTATCTCAAGGTCGCGCATCGCGATGCGGAAGCCGGAGTTGAACTCGGCAAACTCGCGTATAGCCTCAAGGCGCTTTTCCGCGATCTCCGAGAGGACCTTGTTTTTCCGGAAGGTGAGGTATGCGCTCGCGCGGCGGGTCGAGCGTCCGACACGGCCGCGTATCTGGTGAAGCTGGGCCAGTCCGAGCTTATCCGCGTCCTCGATTATGAGCGTGTTGACGTTCGGAATGTCGATTCCCGTTTCGATTATCGTCGTGCAGACGAGCACCTGCGTCGTCCCGTCGACGACGCTTTCCATGACCTCCGACAGCGAATCCTGGTCCATTTTTCCGTGAGCCACGGACACCGTCACATTTTCCAGCATCGCCGCAAGGCGCGAAGCCGTCTGCTCAATATTTTCGACGCGGTTGTGCAGATAATATACCTGCCCGCCGCGCTGTATTTCGCGGCGTATCGCGTCGCAGACGACGTTCCAGTCGTGCTCCATGACGAAGGTCTGCACCGGCAGCCTGTCCTGCGGCGGCTCCTCTATCGTCGACATGTCGCGCAGACCGGAAAGCGCCATGTTCAGCGTGCGGGGTATAGGCGTTGCAGAGAGCGTAAGCACGTCGACATTTCGGCTCATCTCCTTTATATGTTCCTTGTGGCTGACGCCGAAACGCTGTTCCTCATCGACGATCAGAAGCCCGAGGTCCTTGAACTTAACGTCCTTTTGAAGCAGCTTATGCGTTCCGATGACGATGTCAACTGTGCCTTCGGCAATGTCCTTGAGCGTCTGCTTGAGCTGTGACGACGTGCGGAAGCGCGACAGGACGGATATCGTGACGGGAAAACCGAAAAAGCGCTGCATCGCGGTCTGATAATGCTGCTGCGCGAGCACTGTCGTCGGGACGAGTATCGCCGCCTGTTTGCCGTCCAGCACGCATTTCATAACGGCGCGAAGCGCGACCTCCGTTTTTCCGAAGCCAACGTCGCCGCAGAGCAGGCGGTCCATCGGCACGGAGGACTCCATGTCCCGCTTTATCTCCGCTATGCAGCGGAGCTGGTCGTCCGTTTCGGTGTAGCCGAAGCGCTCCTCAAACTCCGTCTGCCACGGGGAATCGGGCGCAAAGGCGTGGCCCGGAGTGCGGCGGCGCTCGGCATAGAGCTTTATCAGGCCGTCAGCCATGTCGCGCGCAGCGGCTTTGGCACGGGATTTCGTCCTTGTCCAGTCCGTGCCGCCCATTTTGGAAAGGCGCACGGGCTTGTCGTCGCCGCCGGCGCCTATGTATTTTGAAACGAGGTCGAGCTGCGTCGCGGGGACGTAAAGGCTGTCCGTTCCGGCGTAGCATATCTTGATATAATCCTTCTGTACCCCGTCGACCGGCATTTTGAATATGCCCGCGAAACGGCCGATGCCGTGGTGCTCATGCACCACAAGATCCCCGACGGATAAGTCGGCATAGCTCTGGAGCTTTATGCGGTCCGCCGGCATTTTTCTGCGCTTCGTCCGCCTGACCCCGGCCCTTGCCATCTGTGCGTCCGTTATGACGGCAAGCTTAGCCTCCGGATACTCATAGCCTGCGGAAAGACCGCCGACAGAGATGCAGCATTTTCCCTCCTCCGGCAGAGAGGAAAGCTTTGTGTCGACATAAGAGGGTATGTTTTTTTCCCTGAAAAAATCGCGCAGCAGGTTTGCCCGCCGCTCGTCGCCCGCGAGAACGACGACTCTGTAACCGCTGTTTATATAATGCCGTACGTCGCCCGCCGCGGTCTCCGCGCTGCCGCCGTAGCCGGGCAGCTGCTTGCACACCAACCCGACGACCGATCGCAGCTCCATGGGGTATTTTCCAACGGTGAAGGAATCGCCCATGATGACCGGCCAATCGGCCAGCCGCTGGCAGCATTCCTCCCACGACATGACGAAATTGGCTATCCTTCCGGAGATATATCCGGACTGGACCAGGCTTTTTACATCCTCGGTCATCTGTTTTATATAGCCGTTTGCACGCTCCGAAAGCTTCGGCGGCTGGTCGAGGAAAACCAGAGCGTCCTCGGGTATATAATCCAGCGCCGTCGAAAAGCGCGGATATATGAGTTCCATATACCTGTCCGCCGCGGACAGCGCCGCGCCGTTTCTGAGCCTTTCCACGTCTGCACGCAGAGTCTCGGCAAGCTTCGTGCCGTCGTATTTCGCGGCCCGGGCGTTAATACGCCGTAAAATGGCCTCAATTTCGTCCGCAAGCGCCGTTTCTCCCCCGGGACAATTGGAAGGCAAGGTCTCCGCCGCTGGCAGCAAACGCACGTTTTTAAGCGTTTCCGTACGTCTCTGGCTTTCCACGTCGAAGAAATTGATGCTGTCTATATCATCGCCCCAGAACTCGATGCGCACGGGATCCGGATATGACGGGGAATAAAAATCCAGTATGCCGCCGCGGCGGGAGAACTGTCCGGGCCCTTCGACCTGTTCGCATACGGAATAGCCGTTCCGGATGAGTATGCGCTCGATCTGCTCAGGTGATATATGCTGCAGCGGCGTAAGCGTGAGCATGCAGCGGGTCATGCTTTCCTTGTCCGGGGCACGCTGGAGCAGGCCGGACACCGTGCAGACGGTGATCTCTGCCTCGCCGGCGGCAAGCGCTGCGAGCGCCGCGATGCGCTTTTGTTCATTCTGCCGCGAAACGCTGTCCGCTGTATAGAGCGTAAGGTCACGGGAGGTGAGAAGCACGGGACTTATCCCCGTATACGACTCAACGTCGCGGCACATGCTCTCGCAGGCGGTCTCGTCCGGGCAGACGATGAACACCGGTCTTTCAAACCGCAGGTACATCGCCGAGGCGAGATTTGCCCGATGTATATTTCCAAGGCCCGATATAAGGGCAGGCAAAGCTCCCCCTTCCAACATTTGAGGGAGGGGGGTCAAAGCGGGATTATT
>CAZIHY010000025.1:0-21111 GCA_964539115.1 uncultured Oscillospiraceae bacterium | reverse complement strand
TAAGTAGTAATAACTTTACTTATATAATATATATCTGTTGGTTATACTTGCAATATCCTTATATTTTTGCTATACTGTAAGTTAGACAATTATTTATATAGTTATTTACATATATGGGGTATTTATAAAGCTATGATGAATTCCGTTTCCGACGTATGGGCAAGCGTTCTGGATAAGCTCGGCGAAACGCTGACGCCCACAGCGATGACAACATGGTTCGACGAATGCGAGCCTATCGACATAACAGAAAATACTTTTGTCCTCTACTGTCCGGCGAGCTTTAAGCGCGGCATCATAACCCAGCGCTTTTCGGAGAGTATCATAAACGTCCTCAACGACCTGTTCTCCTGCCGGTTTGAGCTCCTTGTTCTGACGGGAGATGAATTAGAGGATTACAGGACCGAAAAGGCGACTATAAGCAACCTTCCGGAGATGGCCGCTTATACCTTCGACAATTTTGTTGTCGGCCCATCGAACAAGTTCGCGCACGCCGCCGCTGTCGCGGTGTCCGAAAATCCGGGAAAATCCTATAATCCCTTGTTTATCTACGGCAACTCCGGCCTGGGCAAGACGCATCTTCTTTTTGCCATTGGCCACGCCATAAGCAGCAAAGATTCGTCCCAGCACATCGTATATATTAAAGGCGATGAATTCACGACTCAGATGGTAAACTCCATTCAATTCGGAACCGCGGAAGCTTTCAGACAGAAGTACAGGAACGCGGATCTCTTCCTCGTCGACGATATTCAATTTATTGCCGGCAAACAGCAGACGCAGGAGGAATTTTTCCATACCTTCAACTCCCTGTACGAAGCAGGACACCAGATCGTCATAACCTCCGACCGGCCGCCGATGGAAATGATAAAGCTCGAAGACAGGCTCCGCACTCGTTTTGAGGGCGGACTCATGGCGGACGTCCAGCCGCCGGACCTCGAGACGCGCACCGCAATAATCCACAACAAGGCCAGCCAGCTAGGTATGGTCTTGTCAAACGACGTCGTAAGTTATATCGCCGAAAACATAACCTCCAACGTCCGCCAGATAGAAGGCGTTGTAAAACGCCTGACGGCTTACAGAGATATACTCGATGACACAATAACCATAAATTCCGTTAAGCGCGCGATCAAAGATATCATCCGTATCGGCGCCTATGTTCCGACGCCGGAGATAATCATCGAGGAGACTGCGCGATACTATTCGCTCGAGCCTGCCGATCTGCGCGGACAGCGCCGCAGTAAAAATTTGGCTCTTGCAAGACAGGTCTCGATGTACCTGATGCGCAGCCTTACAAATCTCTCTCTCAAAGACATCGGCGCAGAATATGAGGACAGGAATCACGCGACCGTTCTCAACTCCATCCGAAAAATAGAAGACCTCCTGAAAGAGGACCCCGAAATGCCGGGCACTATCCGTGACATAACTTCCAACATTAATTCGAGAAATTAACATTCGTTTTTAAACATTTCAACATTTGGCAATCCGATACTTCCAACAATTTTTTCATCATTGTTATAAAAAGAATGTTGAAAAATGTGTGAAAAACCGGTGTTTAAAACTCAGAAAATTTTTAAACAAAGCTATCAACAGAAAAAATCCTTAAATTTCAGAGCTTTTTTCAACTTTTCCACAATTTTTTCTACTACTACTAAAACTACTAAGTATTATTCTATCTATCTTTCTCTACGGGGAAAAAGGAAAACAGCCGAAGAAAATCAAAACGGCGTATACTCGGCCGCAGTATGACAGACGGCATCTGTGCCCCGGCAGGCCGAAAAAAGAAAGGAACGGTCACAAAATATGAAATTCACATGTGAAAAATACATACTCCAAAACGCTATAGCGACAGCTTCCCGAGCGGCGAGCGCAAAAAGTCCGATCCCCGCACTGGAGGGTCTTCTGATCGAAGTCGGCGCCAGCGTGCGCATCACGGGGTATGACCTCAAAAAAGGCATATATACAAACTTCCCTGCAGACGTCGTAAGTACCGGCTCGATAATCCTGAGTGCAAAGCTTTTCGGAGACATCGTACGCAGCCTTCCCGATGGTATCGTTACGATAGAGACCAGCAATGACCTTATGACGATAATATCAGCCGGAAACGCGGAATTCTCCATCGTTGGGACCAGTTCGGACGATTATCCGGAGCTTCCCTCCGTCGACGGCCGCCAGAATGTATCCATCCCGCAGAATATACTTCGCAGGATGATAAGTGAGACGCTTTTTGCCGTCAGCGATAATGAATCCCGCCCAATTTACACCGGCGCTCTTTTTGAGACCGGAGACGGAAAACTCTCCGTTGTGACAGTGGACGGTTACCGTCTTGCGATGCGCCGTGAGGATATAGAGGGAGAAGCTGTCGAAAGCTTCATTGTGCCGGGAACGGCGCTTTCTGATGTCGAAAAGATATGTGCCGACAGCGAGGATAACGTAACGATCTGCGTCGGCGCAAAACATATATCCTTTGCTATCGGCGACACGGTGCTTATATCCCGCCGGCTGGAGGGAGAATTCCTCAATTACCGCAAGAGCATCGCAAACGAGTTTGCATTTACCGTACTTGCTTCCCGTACTGAGCTTTACAGAGTCGCGGACCGTGTTTCGCTCATTATCGACGAGAAAACGAAAAATCCCCTTCGTTGTAAGATCAGGGATAACGAGATATATTTTAACTGCGTTACCCCGCTTGGCAAAGCGGAGGATGTCTGTGCCGTTGAAGGCAGCGGAAATGGTCTTGAGATAGGCTTTAATAACCGCTATCTGCTTGATGCTGTAAAAGTTGCGCCCGCGGATAAGCTGAAGCTATGCTTTAACACCGGCTCTACACCGTGCATCATAAAGCCCGCCGAGGACGATAACGACAGCTTTTTGTATATGATCCTGCCTGTAAGGCTCAGGGCAGATAGCTGACATGCTTTTTGTTTTTCTATTGCTTTTGCTTTATATTTTGCCTGTTGCTTAACCAAATTTGTTTTGCTTCGCAGAGTAACCAGTTTAATATTTGATTCTAACTGAAATAGAAACATAAAAGGAAAAAACATGGAAATTATTTCGATAAACACAGAGTTTATAAAAATTGACGCTTTTCTCAAATTTGCGGCGCTGGTCGGCACGGGCGGCGAAGCGAAGATGCTTATACAGGATGGTCTTGTGCTTGTCAACGGCGATATATGTACGCAGCGCGGTAAAAAACTCCGTGCCGGCGACAAGGTAGAGCTTGGCGGCGAGACTTATGAGATAACCGCCGCCGTATGAGAGTTGATAAGATCTATCTCTCAGGTTTTCGAAATTACGGGCACGGGCTGGCCGAATTCGGCCCCGGTATAAACGTTATAACGGGCCGTAATGCGCAGGGAAAAACAAATCTGCTTGAAGCTGTTTATATGCTGACGGGAGGACGCAGTTTCAGGACCCGTTTTGACCGGGAAATCATCGGTTTTGATTACGATATAGGCGAGATACTCGCGGACATTAACGCAAACGGCCGTGATGTTACGCTTAAGATCATACTCAAGCGCGGACAGCGGAAGCAGATTTTGCAGAATGGCGCAAAAAAAACGGCCTCGGAGCTCTCCGGAGCTTTGACAGCGGTTTTATTTTGTCCGGACGACCTGGATCTGATACGGGAAGGAGCCGCAGCCCGGCGCCGTCTTATGGACATGTCGATATGCCAGCTGCGTCCCGGATATGCCGCGCTTTTGAGCGAGTACAACAAACTATTTGAGCACAAGAGCCGCATACTTAAGGATTGGCATGAAAAACCATCGCTGCTGGAAACGCTTGACGACTTTTCGCAGAGAATGTGCCGCGTTTCCGCCCGGCTTATACGCTACCGCGCCTCATTTGTCAAACGCCTCGGCGAGGAAGCCATGCCTGTGCATTCGGAATTTTCCGGAGGGCACGAAAAACTTGAGCTTTTCTATAAAACTGTTTCAACAGTGACTGATCCTTTTGCGCCGGTGAGCGAGGTTTTAGACGAGATATACGATCACCAGAATGCGCACCGTCAGGCGGAGCTTGACAGCGGGATGTGCCTTACGGGAGCCCATAAGGATGATATTGAGATCAATATAAACGGCCGTTCTGCGCGATCGTTTGCAAGCCAGGGACAGACACGCACGGCTGCACTCTCGATAAAGCTTGCCGAGCGGGAGATACATCTTGACCAAACGGGCGAATATCCGATACTCCTTCTCGATGATGTATTGTCAGAACTGGATGCCGGCCGTCAGGAGTTTGTCCTCAACCGTATCGGCGGCGGACAGACGCTGATAACCTGCTGTGAGGATGAAGAGATCATAAAGCGTACGGGAGGCAAAGTTCTTACCGTCAGTAATGGCGTCATTTCATGAGGAGAGAATGGTATGTATCTTCATCTTGGAAACAACATCGTAGTGCCGGATGACGAGGTCATCGCGGTTTTTGATTTGGATATAAGCTCGCAGTCGTTCAGGACTCGGGAGTTTCTGTCCAAAGCAGAAAAAAACGGCAGCGTTATCGCCGTCGGCGACGATCTGCCGAAATCTTTTGTGATCTGCGGCAGCAGGGATAAACAGACGGTTTATTTGTCTCAGCTTATGAGCTCGACGCTTCTAAAGAGAAGCGAGGGACTGGGAATAGAGTAGGGATATAATTTGCATTTGCTTTTTATTTTGCCTGTTGCAAAACCAATGTGGTTTGCTCCGCAGGGTAATTTTTCTTGCTCGTGCAGGAAAAATTACCTCTCCGACGGAAAACCAGTTTAGAATAAAAACAGATTAAAAAAGAAGAAAAATCAAGAAAATACCCGGAAGGGAGATAAAAATGTCCGAGATAACCGACAAGATAACACAGGAATACGACGCGTCGCAAATTCAGGTCCTCGAGGGACTGGAAGCAGTCCGCAAGAGGCCGGGTATGTATATCGGCTCAACCAGCTCAAGCGGCCTTCATCACCTCGTATATGAGATAGTCGACAACGCAATTGACGAGGCTCTGGCCGGATACTGCACTAAAATAGAGGTCGTTATAGAACCCGGCGACATTATTAAGGTAACCGATAATGGCCGAGGTATTCCCGTTGATATACAAGAACAGACCGGAAAGCCCGCGCTGGAGGTCGTTTATACCGTCCTGCACGCCGGAGGCAAATTCGGCGGAGGAGGATACAAAGTTTCCGGAGGTCTGCACGGCGTCGGCGCTTCTGTCGTAAACGCCCTGTCCGAGTGGCTGGAGGTCCAGGTCCACAAAAACGGAAACATCTATGAGATGAAATTCTCCCGCGGCCATATAACTCAGGACATGAAAATAATCGGAACGACCGATAAAACCGGAACGATAGTCCGCTTCAAGCCCGATCCCGAGATGTTCGAGGAAACGGTTTATGATTACGAGACCCTGCATACGAGAATGCGCGAGCAGGCTTTCCTCAATGCGGGACTTCATATATCCATCGAGGATAAGCGTCCTGAATCCGCCGAGAAGGAGGAAAAGGACCGCTTTGACTCCATGTGCTATGCCGGCGGTATCCGCGAGTTTGTGCAGTATATAAACCGCAGCAAGACGCCGATACATGAAAACGTCATCTACATGTCCGGTGAACGCGAGGATTCTATTGCGGAGGTAGCCTTGCAGTATAACGACAGCTACAACGAGATAATAGTGTCCTTCGCCAACAACATACACACGCCCGAGGGCGGCATGCATGAGGAGGGTTTTAAGCGTGCGCTGACTACCGCTCTCAACAGCTACGGCAAGCGCATGAACCTTCTTAAAAACGACGATAAAGTTTCAGGCGAAGACTGCCGCGAGGGTCTTACATGCATCATTTCCGTCAAGCTGACAGACGCACAGTTTGAGGGACAGACCAAGGCAAAGCTCGGAAACAGCGAGATAAGAACGCTTGTAAACAACATCGTCGCCTCCGCTCTGGACGAATATCTTGAGGAAAACCCCGCCGTTGGTAAAATTATTCTGGAAAAGGCGCTCACGGCCAACCGCGCACGCGAGGCCGCGCGCAAGGCCCGTGAATCCGTCCGCCGCAAGACGGGGCTCGAGTCCGGTCAGATGCCGGACAAGCTTCAGGACTGCAACGAGCGCGATCCGAGCCTGTGCGAGATATATATCGTCGAGGGCGACTCCGCCGCAGGCTCCGCTATCCAGGGCCGCGACAGCCGGTTCCAGGCGATACTGTCCATGTGGGGCAAAATGCTAAACGTCGAAAAGGCTCGCGCAGATAAGATCTACGGCAACGACAAGCTCTATCCGATGATAGTCGCGCTCGGCGCGGGTATCGGGGATGAATTCAACATAGATAAACTGAGATATCACAAGATCATCATAATGGCCGATGCGGACGTCGACGGCAGCCATATAAGAACGCTGCTTTTGACCTTCTTCTTCCGGTATATGCGGCCGCTGATCGAAAATGGATATGTCTATTCCGCCGTTCCGCCGCTTTATAAACTGACGCGGGGCAAAACGCAGCGCGTTGCCTATTCCGACCCGGAGCGCGACCGGATATCCGCTGAACTGCGGGCGGACAATCCCAATGCGAAGGTCGATATATCCCGCTTTAAGGGCCTCGGCGAGATGGACCCGCATGAGCTCTGGGACACGACGATGAACCCCGAGACCCGCTCCCTGCGCCGCATAACCCTCGACGATGTGCTAAAGGCGGACGAGGTGTTCACCATACTCATGGGTGAAGAGGTCGAACCGCGCCGCGAGTGGATAGAGCAGAATGCGAAATATGTTGTAAATCTGGATATTTAAATTTTTTCTTTAAAGATAATACTCCAAAAAGGAGAAAAATAAATGGCACATAACAGAGATTACAAGCCCGAGGATATCGCCTTTCCAAATCAGGTCATAACGGAATCCGAGCTTGTCAGCGAAATGCAGAACAGCTACATCGACTATGCGATGAGCGTTATAGTCGGACGTGCGCTGCCTGACGTACGCGACGGGCTCAAGCCCGTACACCGCCGCATACTCTATGCAATGTATGAGGACGGTCTTACCTCGGACAAGCCTTTTAAAAAGAGTGCGACCTGCGTCGGTGACGTTCTCGGACGTTACCATCCCCACGGCGACGCCTCCGTTTATGATGCGATGGTCCGCCTTGCGCAGGACTTTTCCATGCGTTATATGCTCGTCGACGGTCACGGTAACTTCGGTTCTGTCGACGGCGACCCCCCTGCCGCTTACCGATACACCGAGGCGAGAATGTCCAAGATCGCGGACGAGATGCTGCGCGACATCGGCAAAGATACCGTAGATTGGGACCCCAACTTCGACGAGAGCCGCAAAGAGCCGCGCGTGCTGCCCTCGCGGTTTCCGAACCTTCTGGTCAACGGCTCGAGCGGTATCGCCGTCGGTATGGCGACCAATATTCCGCCGCATAACCTCACAGAGGTCATAAATGCCTGCATCTGCATCCTTGAGAACCCGGAGGCGACTCTTTCCGACCTCATGCAGCATATCCAGGGCCCCGATTTCCCGACCCGCGGCATAATCATGGGACGATCCGGCATACGCCAGGCCTACGCCACAGGCCGCGGCAAGGTCGTAGTCCGCGCGCGCACCGAATTCGAAGAGTTCGGACGCGACCACCGCACACGCATCATCGTCACGGAGCTGCCGTATCAGGTCAATAAGCGCCAGCTTATCCGCACCATTGCCGAACAGGTCAAGGAAAAACGGCTCGAAGGCATATCCGACCTGCGCGACGAGACCGACCGCAACGGTATGCGAATCGTGATCGAGCTCAAGCGCGACGCCAACGCTCAGGTCGTTTTGAACAAGCTGTTCATGCAGACTTCTCTGCAATCGAACTTTTCCATAATCATGCTCGCGCTGGTGCAGAACCAGACCCAGCCGAGGATACTTTCCCTGCGCCACATTCTCGACGAGTATATCTCCTTCCAGGAGGAGGTCATAATCCGCCGCACAAAATATGACCTTCGCAAGGCGAAGGAACGCGCCCATCTGCTCGAGGGCCTCATAATCGCGCAGGACAACATAGACGAGGTCATACACATAATCAGGACCAGCTATGACGACGCGAAGGAACGCCTTATGCAGCGTTTCGGCCTTGACGAAGTGCAGGCCCAGGCGATACTCGATATGCGCCTGAAGGCCCTGCAGGGTCTTGACCGCGAGAAGCTCGAAAATGAGTACAAGGAGCTCGAGGAGAAGATCGCCTATTACAATGAGCTTTTGTCCTCCGAGGAGATGCTGCGCGAAGTTTTGAAGGACGAGCTTACCGCGATACGCGATAAATTCGGCGACAAGCGCCGCACAGAGATACAGGACGTCGAAAATGAGATCGACCTTGAGGATCTGATAGCGGAGGAGAACTGTGTATTCACGCTGACGCACGACGGCTATATCAAGCGCCTGCCGACCAGCGAATACAGCACTCAGCGCCGCGGCGGAAAGGGGATTCGCGCCATGGCGACGAAGGAGGAGGATTACGTTGAGACCGTGTTCACGGCGTCGACGCATGATTATATCCTTTTCTTCACGAACTACGGACGTGTTTACCGCAAGAAGGGCTATCATATCCCGGAGGCGGGCAGAAATGCCAAAGGCACGAATATAGTGAATGTGATACCGGTCGAGTCCGGAGAGAAGGTTAGCGCGATGATACACACACGCGACCTTGCGGATGAAAATGAGTTCCTCGTTTTCGTGACCAGGAACGGCACTGTCAAGCGCATGCAGGTCAGCGCGCTGAAAAATATCCGCAACACCGGCATCCGCGCGCTGCACCTCGACGACGGAGACGAACTCATATCCGTACGCCAGACCGACGGAAAACAGAATATTCTCATCGCAACTCATGACGGCTATGCCATCTGCTTTGCCGAGACGGACGTACGACCGATGGGACGCGACGCGACCGGCGTGCGCGGCATCAAGCTGCGCGACGGCGACTACTGCGTCGGCGCGGCAAGTACGCGCGAAAACGGCTGCCTGTTGTCAGTAACCGAGAACGGCTATGGTAAACGCACGCCGCTGGAGGACTATATCCGCGGCGGCGGAGGTCCCCAGCACCGCGGCGGTATGGGCATGAAGAACTATAACATAACTGAAAAGACGGGAAAGGTCGCGGACGTCAAGGTCGTCTCTGACGGAGACGATATCCTCATGATCTCTGACGACGGGACCATAATCCGCGTTGCGGCGGATACGATCTCCATATACTCCCGTGCGACACAGGGCGTAAGGCTCATGCGCCTGAACAACGGAGCAAAGCTCATCTCCATTGCAAGGACTGTCAGAGAGGATAGCGTGGAGGCCGAGGCCGGTGAGGGAGACGCCGAAACGGCGGAGGAATAAATTTTATCGGGGCCGATGAAATAACCGGCCCCAATATCTCTGCGCAAAGGAGAATCTCATGAGAAGAAGACGTATCACATACCGCCCCAATAAGAGCCAATCCGTGTTTTCCGGGGCTGTGGGTATCATATTTGTCCTGATAGGCATATTTGTCGCGATACCGAATTTCGGCATTTTATGGACTCTTATTGCTGTTGTCATCACCGTTATGAATTTTTATCAGGCGTTCGGAAAAAAGTACATCGGGCCGGAGATAAATATCGAGGAAGAGGGCGAAAACGCGCCTTCACCGCGCCCGGACGGTTATTCTTCCCCTGAGATGGATGGCTCCGGCGCGGAAAAGCGCCTGCGGCAGCTTCAGGAGCTGCTCGACGGCGGGCTTATTACCCGGGAGGAATATGAGAAAAAACGGGAAGAAATCATAAGAAGTCTTTGATTTTTGTTTTGCTTAATCAAGCTCATACTTTTCCCAGTTAAGTCTGATGCTATAGATAAACTGCTTTCTGCTCCACGAGGGTAACTATTCTTGCTTGTGCAAGAATAGTTACCAAAAAACACACACCTTGTATACTTTTCCGGACAGGCGGAAAAGTATGTCCCCCGGAAATGGATCCCGGTTTAATAACAGCAACAGAAAAAATCCATGATCTCCCCGAAAGGAACTCTATGAAAACAGTTACTATCTACACCGATGGCGCCTGCTCGGGCAACCCCGGACCGGGCGGCTGGGGCGCGATCCTCGAATATAACGGCCACCGGCGGGAGATGTCAGGCGGCGAAAAGGAGACGACCAACAACCGCATGGAGCTGCTCGGCGCGATAAACGCGCTGTCCGCGCTCAAGGAACCTTGCATTGTCGAGCTTTACACCGATTCGCAATATATTGAAAAGGCGATAAATGAAGGCTGGCTCGCCGGCTGGAAAAAGAAAAACTGGAAGCGCAAGGGCGGGGAGCTTAAAAACATTGACCTATGGAAGGAGCTGGACGCGCTCATGCAGACGCATGATGTGCGCCTGCACTGGGTCAAGGGTCACGCCGACAACGAAAACAACAACCGCTGCGACAAGCTTGCCGTTGCGCAAAGGGACAAATATGCGGGATGAACCCGTATACAGGAATAAAGGCTCCCCGGCGGGGAGCCTTAGCACTATGCTCAGTAAGGACGGAAGGATCATAATTTATAAGGAGCGCTTTTTATGAAGAGATTTGAAGGAAAAACCGCGATAGTGACCGGAGGAGCCTCCGGTATCGGAAAGACCACAGCGCTGATGTTTGCCGCCGAAGGCGCGAATGTTGTAATTGCGACGTCCACGATCATCGACAAGGCACAGGCCCTCGCGGAGCAGATAAGGGCTGAATATGGCGTTGGAGCCATTGGCCTGCGCTGCGACGTTCGGGTGGAGGCGGACGTCGAGGCAATGGTCAAAGCCGCTGTCGACGCTTTCGGCAGGATAGATTTTGCCTTCAACAACGCGGGAGTCGGTCCCGACGGAGTCACTATACCGCTCGCTCCGCTGACTGAGGTCACGGAGCATGACTGGGATTGGGTCATGGACGTTGACTGCAAGGGCGTTTTCCTGTGCATGAAACATGAAATGCGCGTCATGCGCGGGCAGGGCTTTGGCTGCATCGTCAACACCGCTTCCACGGCGGGGGTGAAGGCGATGCCTGGCTTCGGCGCATATGGTCCGGCGAAGGCGGGGCTCATACAGCTTACAAAGGCAGCCGCCTGTGAGAACCGCGACGCGGGCATACGCTGCAACGTTGTGTGCCCGGGCCCGACGCTCGGAACAGGCATGGCTGACCGCATGTTCGGCAAAGCTCCGGAGGCGGATGAGAGGGACGGTCCGAAGCCCGATTTCCGCAAGCCCGAAGATGTTGCGCGGGTCGTTTTATGGCTCTGCTCAGAGGAGAGCATGTATGTGAACGGAAATGTCGTGACCGCAGACGGCGGGATGGATATTATATAATGAAGTCCATCTAATACCGGCCTGAAACAGAAAGCGGCCACCGCAAAAAACCGCTTCTCTGCGAACTGTACAAAAGGCGGAAGATATCGTATAATGTAAATACAATATCTGAGGGAGGGAACAGACTATGGCCGTTGTATATTTAATCATAGCTGCTCTTTTTCTTATTTTGGGGATCGTTTTCTTCTGCGGGAAAGGCGCATGGCTGATCGCAGGGTACAACACGATGTCCCCGTCGAAAAAGGCGCAGTATGACAAAAAGGCGCTGTGCAAATTTATGGGAAGGTTAATGTTTCTGTTTGCCGACTGCCTGCTTATCATCGCCGTGAGCGCGGTCTTTGAAAGCAGCCTGCTTTGTTGGATAGGTATCGGACTTGTAATCATCATCACTGTTATAGGGATCGTTTATGCGAAAACCGGAAACCGGTTTAAGCTGTAAAACTGATCCGTGAATTATTCCGCCGGCATTACATGAAAAACGCCAAGCAAAAGACAACTTTTGCTTGGCGTTTTGTCTGCGCTCAATCGAGCGCGGATATGAGCTTTTTTGTATATTCGTGCTGCGGGTGGTCGAAGATGTCGTCGACAGAGCCGCGTTCGACGATACGGCCTTCTTTCATGACCATGACCTGGTCGCAGAGCTGGTAGATGACGTTCAAATCGTGCGAGATGAAAAGATAGCTCAGATCCAGTTCGCGGCGCAGCTCGATCAGCAGGTCAAGTATCTGCGACTGTATCGTGACGTCGAGCGCGGAGACCGGCTCGTCCGCTATGATAAATTTCGGCCGCTGGATAAGCGCAACGGCGATCGAGACGCGCTGGCGCTGGCCTCCGGAGAGTTCGCGCGGCTTGCGGCCGGCGTACTCCGCGCCGAGACCCACCCGCTCAAGCATGTCCAAAACGCGCTTTTTGCGCTCCGCCGCTGCGTATTTCCCGAAAACACGCAGCGGCTCCTCAACTATCCAGCCGATGGTCTTGGCTGGGTTCAGTGAGCCGAAGGGGTCCTGAAAGACCATCTGCGGGCGCTTGGTGTAGTGGACGATCTCGCCCTTTATGTCCTTCTGCATGCCGAGAATGGCCTTGGTCAGCGTCGTCTTGCCGCAGCCGGACTCGCCGACAAGACCGAGAATCTCGCCCTGTCGGACGGAAAAGCTTATGTCGTGCAGCGCCTGAAAGCGCGTGGATTTGCCGATAACGCTGCTGTCCTTATACCAGACGGAGAGGTTTTTGACCTCAAGAACGGTGTTTTCCATCGTCAGACGCCTCTCTTTCTGCGTGTTGGTATCGCGGCGATCAGCTTTTTGGTATATTCGTCCTGCGGATTGCAGTAGATATCCTCGACGGGACCCTCCTCGACGATGCTGCCGCGGTACATGACGATAACGCGGGAGCAGAGCTTGCGCACAACGCTCAGATCATGGGAGATGAACAGAATGCCAACGCCCTTAGCCTCGTTTATCTTGCGCAGCAGTGCGATTATCTGTGCCTGAACGGTCACGTCCAGCGCGGTCGTCGGCTCGTCACATATCAGAAGCTGCGGGTCCGAGATGAAGGCGGAAGCGATCATCGCCCTCTGACGCTGTCCCCCGGAGAGCTGGTGCGGGTATTTGCCGTAAGTCACTTCCGGCTCGGGCAGGCCGACATGCTCCATGACATCAAGCGCCCATCTTTTGCGCTCCTCGCGGGTCAGCTCCGTGTGGTGCAGCTTCAGTGTTTCTTCGACCTGGCGGCCGATTTTTATCAGGGGGTTGAGGCTCGACATCGGCTCCTGAAAGATAACGCCGATGTCGCGACCCTGGATATTTCGAAGTTCGTTCCGGCTGCACTCGAGAAGGTTTTTGCCGCCCCACAAAATTTCGCCGCTTACCTCCGTATGCGAGCGCTCGAGCAGGCCGGCGATGGTCAGCGCGGTGACGGTTTTGCCGCTGCCGGACTCGCCGACGACGCCGAGCATCTCGCCGGGCTCCATCGTGAAACTGACATTTTTGACGGCAAATTTATCGGGCGCCGAGCTATGGAAACGGACGGAGAGATTTTTGACCTCCAGCATGCTCATGCTCTGTCACCTCCGATGCCCTCGCTTATAAGGCCGAAGCCGAGGATAAGCAAAACTATAGTAAGGCCTGTTGAGATCGCATACCACGGCGCGGAAAAAATATAGCTCTGCGCCTCGCTGAGCATGCGGCCGAGACTGGCATCAGGCGGCTGAACGCCGAGGCCGAGATAGCTCATGCTGGCCTCGGCCAGCACGGCGTTGTTGAAGCCGATGGCGATGGAACTCAGAAGAACAGGCGCGGCGTTGGGCAGTATATGGACGAACATGATCCTAAGGGTCGAAACGCCCATCAGCTTGGCCGAGCGGACATAATCCAGCTCCTTCTGGCGGGCGAACTCGCTCCGTACCATTCGCGCGAAGCTGGGGATGAACAAAAGGCCCAGCGCGAGAATGATCTGATACTTTCCCGAACCCATCAGGCTTATCAGCACCAGGGCGAGAAGTATGCTCGGAAAGGCGGTTACAACGTCGTTAAATCGCATCAGCAGTTCATCCGGCCATCCTCCGAAATAGCCGGTAAAGGCCCCGATGAACGTGCCGAAAACGGCGCCGATGGCAACGGTCGCGGCGGCGATTATGAGGGTTGTGCCCGCACCGTCAAGAATACGGCTGAAGATGTCGCGGCCGAAATTGTCCGTTCCGAGAAGGTGTGAAAACGAGGGACCCTGGCTCTTTGCTGAGGCGTCCATCTGGGTCGGGCCGTAAGGCGTCCAGAAAAAACCGATCACGATCAGCCCGATAATGACTGCAGTTATCGCAAGTCCGAATATTAGATTGTAGTCCTTTTTCTTTTTCAACTTAGTCTTATCCTCGGGTCGATGTATTGGTAGGCTACGTCGGCAAGGAAATTCATGAAAACGACGACGAAAGCTATCATAACAACGATGGATTGAACCACCGGGTAGTCGCGGTTTGAAATGGAAAGCAGGAGCATTCGCCCGACGCCCGGGATCGTGAACACCTGTTCGATGATGATGCTGCCGGCGACAATGTCAGCAAGCGTCATTGCAAGGAAGGTGACGACGGGGATTATAGCGTTGCGCAGGACATGGTTTTTCAGCACGCCGGCACGGCTGTTGCCGCGGCTGTACGCCGTGCGGACGTAATCTTCATGCAGCTCGCTGACGATACTGCGGCGCAGGAGCTTGATGGTCATGGCGCTCTTCGGCAGAGCGATGGCGAGAGCCGGAAAAAATATGTAGCCGGCAAAGCCCGCGACGCTGTCGTGGTAAGATATATAGTTGCCGGGGGTGAATAATTTAAAGAAAAAGCCGAAAATACAGGTAAATATGATACCGATGAAAAACGGCGGTATAGACATGGTTATTTGGTTGAGAACGACCATTATGCGATCAAAAACGCCGCCCTGGAAACGGGCGATTAGCAGTCCCAGCGGGATCGAGATCACGATAACGAGCGCAAAGGAAAATGCGGTAAGAAGGGCTGTTACGGCGATCTTGCCGCCCAACAGCTCGGAAACGGGCGTCTTATAACTGAAGGAAACGCCCAGATCGCCGGTCACAAAGCCGGCGAGCCATTTGAAATAGCGCGTTATAACAGGCGCGTCAAGCCCCAGCTCCGCACGCAGGGAGGCGGCGCGGGTCTCGGTATAATCGGTGCCCAGCATTTGAGTGACCGGGTCGCCGGGGATGAGCTGGAAGGCCATAAAGACCAGAAAAGAGATTATGAGCAGCGTTGCAATGAGCAGCGCGAGCTTTTTAAGGATGTAGCTCAAGACGAGCACCCCACAGTTTCAGATTTTGATAAATTATCTCTTTTCACACCATGCCGAAGTCCGGGGAAGCGGGTCCGGTGTGAAGAAGAGCCGTAGCGGAGTGATTGAGCGGCCGGCTTTAAGCCGGCTGCGAGACGATACGAATCCTGCGGCAAAGAGGCGGCGTCGGACAGTCCGCCGCCCCTTTGCTGCTTTATAATTTAATGTTGTGTCAGTCCGCAAGCTTGAGCTTTGCGAAGTCCATGGCATAGAGCGGGTAGAACTCATAGCCGGACAGCCCGTCGCGCATGACGACCAGGTCGCACAGGTCCTGAATGTAGACGTTCGCGGCCTGCTCGGCGAGGATGACCTCACACTCCTTGAAGTACTCGGTCTGCTCGTCGGCGTCGGCGCTGGAGAGGGCTTTATTAAGAGCCTCGTCATACTCCTCGCTGGAGAAGCTTATCATGTTGTTGGAGGCGTCGGAGGCCCAACGGGCCAGCAGCGCGCTGGCGGTCAGAGCGCTCGCGTCAAATCCGATGACGGTGCTCTCGAAATTGCGGCCGGAGTAGACGTCGGTCAGCCAGCTGGACCACTCGATGGTCTCGATGGTGGCGGTCACGCCGATGGCTGCCAGCTGCTCGACTATGACCTGGGCGGCGTCAACGTGCGGGGTGTAGTTGGCGGGCACGGTGATGGTCATGGAGAAGCCGTCAGGATAGCCGGCCTCGGCAAGAAGGCTCTTGGCCTTTTCTACATCACGGGTGTAGTAGTCGGCAAGCTCCGGCATGAAGTATCGGCCGAAGGCGGGATAGATGCTGCTGCCGAGCGGGGTGCCGCGGCCGTCAGCGACGAAGTCCATGATCTCCTGCTTGTCAACGGCGTAGCACAGCGCCTGGCGCACGCGCACGTCGTTGAAGGGCTCGATCGCGTTGTTGAGGTAGAGAGCCTGGACGAGGTTCATGGTGCCCTCGACGACGGTGAAGCCGTCGGTCAGCTCATTCGCCTGCGCGGCGGTGAGGTGGGCTGCAAGGTCGATCGCGCCGGACTTGAGAGAGAGCACGAGCGTGTCGGCGTTCTCGATTATCTTGCAGGTGATGGTCTTGATGTTGGCCTTCTCGCCCCAATAGTCGTCAAAACGCTCGAGGATGATGTTTTCCTGCGCGGCGCGGGAGACGAACTTGTAAGGACCGGTGCCGATGACCTCTGCCGAGGGGTCGTTGCCATCCGGGATGATGGCCGCCGTGAGGTAGGCCGAGAGCTCGGGCTGGGGCTCGGAAGTGGTGATGACCACGGTTGCATCGTCCGTAGCTTCAACGGAGACGATGCTGGCCAGACCGGAGATGAGCGGCTCGCCGCTGTCGAGGCCTGCTGCGCGGGAAATGGAGTAAACAATATCCCCGACCGTCACAAGCTCGCCGTTATGGAAGCGGACGCCATCACGCAGGGTGAAGGTATAAACGTCGCTGGTATCCGATACGGTGTAGCTGCTTGCAACAGCGGGGATGAGATTTCCGTCGGTGTCGGGCTTTAAAAGGCCCTCGTACACATTAAAAAGGACTTCTCTGGTTCCTGCCGCCGTTGTATTGTGGGGGTCAAGACTGTCGTCCAATTCCTGGGCAATGCCGACGACAATGCTGGAAGCGTCGTCGCCGCTTACCTCGGGAGCGGAGCCACCCTCGTCCGGTTCTTCCGGGGGTTCGGTTGATTCTGGTGTATCTGCCTGGCTGGGTGTCGGTGTTTCTGTGGACTTGCTGTCTCCGCAAGCGCAGAGTATAGCAGTCATTAGGACCAACGCCAGGACAAGAGCCAAAATGCGGATTGCTTTTTTCATTCGTTTCTCCTCTGAAAAAATCATTTTTGGGTGGACCCTGTCCGTATTCAATTGTCCGCATGCAGTATACATAAATTTTGCAGATATTGCAAGTACATTATTTTGCGGTTCGACATTTTTTTATATACCAGATAAGGAAGCACAAGGGAAGAAGTACTAACGAAAAGGCCAGGTTCAGCGCGGGGATAAGTTTTTCGGCAAACCACATGAGGCGAAAGGTGTTGCCGCCAATCAGCAGGGTTCCGATCCCTGTCAGCGCGCAGCAGACCCAGACCAGCCAGCGGCTGCCACGGAGGGAGAAAAGCTTTTCGCCCTCCGCTTTCGGCGCGGACAGGCCGAAAGCGCGCGAGATAAGCTTTGCCGCTATCTTGAGAAGAATGGCTACCAGAATGAAATCCGAAAATACCCACAGGCCGGTGATGACGGCCTCGATGCGCTCGACCACATTGAAAAGAGTAAGTTCGCGGATTATGGTGAAGAAAGGGTGCGACAGGTTCCGCGTCAGCTCAAGTCCCAGCAGGCCGAGCACGGCGATACACAGGAAGAGAAGTATAAATACATAGGTGATCACCCATATCAGAAAACGCCCCGGGGAAAAGCGATCATCTGTGTGGTCTTCCAGAAAGGCGAAGTATACCGTTATGGAGACGATGTTTATGAGCTGTGATACTCCCCGGAAAGCGGGCATGGCCCCGTTTTCGAACGGCGGCATAAGCTCACTCAAGTCAGCCTCCGGAAGCGCGAAAATCGCCAGGACGATAAAAACAGCCAGCAGCACGGGACGGAACAGCATTGCCGATCGGGCCAGCGCCCGGACCTCTCCCAATGCCGCGATGAGGCACATTGCGAGTATGATGAGGATCAGAAAAGCCGGCCTTGTGTTCGGGAATATCGTTGCGATGAACCTGTCCGCACCGACACAGAGGTGGTAGGAACAGTAGAAAAGTAGCCAGAGGCCGGTTAATGCCAGGATAATACGGCCAAAACCGCCGCCGAGCGCGCCGATGACGAGATCCTCCCCGCTGAGCGTGCCGGCGCGCCTCCGCAGACATGAGTACAGCAGTACCATTATAATTATAGGAACGACCGCCATGAGGACGGATACCCAGCAGGCACGCCCGCTGTCGAGCACGAGCTGGCCCGGTATGCGCCGTACAGTGGGCGAGAGCAGCCCGACAAAGGCCAGCGCGGTCAGCTGCGTACGTGTTACTTTGTCTGATTTGCTTGTCATCTTGTCTGCTCGCCCTCCGTCTTCGCAGGCTCTGTCAGATCATAGCTGCGCTCGATCACTGCATCGGCTGTGACACGGAACTCCGCCTGTGCGAAGTGCTCCGGCCAGCTTCCGCCGAGCGCGGAAAACTGTTTCGGCTCCGCCAGCTGTGCCATTACGCCGAGGCCGAGAAAATCAGCGTCCAGCTCCTGCGACTGCCTGAGCACCAACTCGGCCCAATCGCACACGGTCGTCTCCAGCCGCCGGGCCAGCTCGTCCGGTGAGCCGGAGCCGAGAATCGTATCCGGATGTTCAAGCTCAACAATGGCGCCGTTGAGCTTAAAGCTGACGTCAAAGCGCACGGGCGCCCCGTTTTCCCAGACAGGGGTGATCTTGCACTTGCAGCCTGTAAGAGAGATGGTCGTCTCGCCGCCCTGGCCGTCGGAAAGCGAAATGGGCAGCGCCGCGGCGTTGTTTGTCATCATACCGACCACAGCAGCGGGTTTTCCGAGGATCCATCCGGCGGCCTTGTCGTCGCGGATGACGCAATAGCCCGAGGGTATCGCGGTCTTGCCCTCGCCCTCGGATTCGCTGCTGACCTGGGCCATGTCCTTTATCTCCAGCGCGACCGCGAGCGCGGCCCCTCTCCGGGACAACTCTCGCACAACGTCGCGGCAGGTCGTAATACATACCTCTCCCCGCTTTTCCGCGTCGCGTTCAAGTGAGGCCAGAACGGTGGAGACGTCATAGCTTTCGCCGCCGGTGCCTTTTATAAGTTCCTCCGCCGTGCCGTCGCGCACGACGTACATCGAAAGGCCCATGCGGATGGCAGGGGAGCGGTCGATATAGTCGAGATAGTGATCGATGCCGGCCTCAACAGCCTCGCTTCCGAAAATAAGATACTGGGTATGCGCATAGTAAAGGTCCTCGCTCGTGGCGTAGTCCTGGAGCGCGGAGATGGCGCCGGTTATTGAGGAAGCCGTGGAATTCATGAGAACTGGGCTTTTTTTCTCTCCGACGCCCGGCCCCGCTGCTATCGACAGCGTTGTATTGCCTCCGTCGGAGTCGATGCCCATCACCTCGATCAGGCGGATCTGTTCAAGCTCGCGGTAGTTTTCGTAAACGGAGCCGGTGAGCGAGCAGCCGGACAGAAGCGAAAGCAGGAGTGATATTATTATAATGTATATAAGCTTTTTCATAGTTGGTACCTTATTATAATAACTGGGGCGTGTTTGTTTTGCGGGGCGCTTTATCCAGGCGAGAGCATTGCTCCGCTGGGGAATTTTTCCGGGCGGGCAGAAAAGGATGTGACCCACGCTTGGTTAAGCACCGGATAAAACACAAAAGAAAAAGGCAAAAATTGTAATATTTACTTCTGCGTTCTCTTATCCGGCGTGTTCAGCGCGGGATCGCGGAATTTTCTGTGGCGCAGCGGCGGACGCAGTATCGATTTAAATGCCTGGAACATCCCGCGGTCGGACAGGGGGGAGAGATAATCAACTCCGAAGCTCTCTATCGTGGCAAGATGGTATATGAGCATCGCGAAGCCCGCCATAAGTCCGTACATGCCGGCAATAATCGCGCACAGCACCATAAGAAAGCGGCACAGCCGCACCGCCATGCTCAGATCGGGACTGGGTATCGTAAAGCCGCATATTCCCGAAAGCGCGACGATTATAACGGCGATGGGGCTTATTACGCTGGCCTCGACCGCGCTCTGCCCGACGATCAGAGCGCCTATAATGCTGACGGTCTGGCCGATGGAATCCGGCAGACGCAGTCCGGCCTCCTGCAGCAGCTCGAAGGCTATCAGCATGCTCAAAACCTCTACCGCCGCGCCGAAGGGCACCTGCTGCTTGGCCTGGATCATCGAGATGAGCAGCTTTGTGGGTATCATCTCCTGGTGGTACATTTCGATCGCGACCATAACGCCCGGCAGAATTATGGCGAGCAGGAGCGAGAGATACCGGAGCACCGTCAGCGAGGTGGCAATAATATAATGTTCCGCGCCGTCGTCCGGGACGTGCATCAGTCGGAAAAATGTAGCCGGCAGCAGAAAGCCGAGCGGGATACCGTCTATAAGGATGCCGATGCGCCCGGCCAGCAGACTCTGCGCGAAGAGGTCCGGGCGTTCCGTGTGCAGCAGCTGAGGGAAGGGCGAACCCGGGCGGCTGGTGATATACTCCTCAAGGCACGCCGTCGTGAGCATGCCCTGGATGTCGATAGCGTCCAGTCTGCTCATTAGTTCGTCAACGCGCGCCTCATCGGCGACGCCTTCATAGTAGAGCACAGCAACGTTTGTCGTACTCTTGCGCCCGATGATGGTCTGGCGCAGCTTGAGCGAGGGATCGCGCAGCTTGCGCCGGACAAGCGTCGTGTTCGTGCGAAGCACCTCGACAAAGGAATCCTTTGAACCCTTGAGGCTCTTTTCCGTCGACGGCTGCTCTATGCTGCGCGCATTCGGGTTGCGCACCTCAAAACAGACCGCGCGCTGCTCCTTATCAAAGACGATTGCGCAAAAACCGTTTACAAGATAGCGGCAAAGCTCGTCGGTCGTCTCCGCGGGCTTCATGCTTCCGCTGTAAACCGCGCCGTTCTCGATAAGTTCGCGGCACTCGCGGAGGCTGCGGACCCCCTCAAAGCGCGAGGGCTGTGTCAGCGGACGTATTATGCTCTCGGCAACGTCGCCGCCGGCGACAACGCCGTCAATATAACAGACTGTGACCGGAAAGCGGCTGTTTTCGCCGATATAAGTCCGGCGCTGTTCAAAATCCTGACAGTCGGAGAATATGCTTTTAAGCGTTTCCGCGGAAATCGGCTCCGGATATTTCGGATCGCTGCGCGGATGAAATGGTATCCTGGTTTTTTTAAGAAGTTTCATACTCAAATTATGTCACATCCGGCATCTGTTTATGTGCTGAAGGGCAAACTAGAAAAATCTCGAAAAAAATGAAAAAAGGTGTTGACACGGGGGAAAATAAATGGTATATTAATCGAGCGCTCGA